>JAAYSF010000078.1 GCA_012523975.1 Veillonellaceae bacterium | reverse complement strand
TACGGCCCGGTGGTTCAGTTGGTTAGAATGCCGCCCTGTCACGGCGGAGGTCGAGGGTTCGAGTCCCTTCCGGGTCGCCATTTTTTTTATCAGCTCTGCGCTGATGTTCACATGCCTCGGTAGCTCAGTCGGTAGAGCAGAGGACTGAAAATCCTCGTGTCGGCAGTTCGATTCTGCCCTGAGGCACCATCTAAAAGCTGGCTTAGCTCAATTGGTAGAGCAGCTGACTTGTAATCAGCAGGTTGGGGGTTCAATTCCTCTAGCCAGCTCCATATGCGGGTGTAGCTCAATGGTAGAGCCCTAGCCTTCCAAGCTAGTCACGTGGGTTCGATTCCCATCACCCGCTCCAACGAATTAACCCCCCTCAGTATTCTGAGGGGGGTTAATTAAGTTCCTTCATTAATATTGGAAGTAACCAAGACAAGTTTGACAATGCTATTATTTTTTTGCTGCTGTTTTAAATTTGTAACCTATATACAAGCATAGTAGCCATACAGGTGCAATATACAACGAGAACCGCATATCAGGCAAGAAGGCCATAATAACGACAACAAGAGCTAAAAAAGCCAAACAGATATACGATGTAAGAGGATATAACGGCATTTTAAACAATAGCTGTTTATTGGGCTGTTCTCTGTTTTTACGAAACTTTATCTGTACAAGTAAAATAATCGCCCAATTGATAATAATGGAAATTGTAGCTACCGCCATTAAATATAGAAATACCTTTTCGGGGTTTAAATAACTTAATAATACCGTAAAGAGTGTAAACACTGTGGAAACTAATATCGCAACGACTGGTGTACCCGATGAATTTAGCTTACCAAAGATTTTCGGAGCATTGCCTTGTGCCGCCAAACCATATAACATTCTGCCATTACTATATAATGCACTATTATAAGCAGATAATGCTGCTGTAAGAACTACAAAATTTAACAAGTTAGCTGCTGAGGGGATGCCTACATGGGAAAAGATCTGAACAAAAGGACTGCCTACCGCCGACATTTCATCCCAAGGGAATATTGCTAAAATGACCCCCATAGCCCCTACATAAAACAGTAAAATTCTCCATACGACCTGGTTAATGGCTTGTGGAATCGTTTTGCGAGGGTTTTCAGCTTCACCAGCGGTAATTCCAACTAGCTCTATACCACCAAATGAGAACATGACTAAAACTAATGACATAATAATTCCCTGTATGCCATTTGGCAAAAAACCGCCGTGCGTCCACAAATTACTAATACCAATAGGTTGTCCGCCATTACCAACACCAAAAGCGATCATTGCGATACCAAAAACGATCATACCAATTATTGCTAAAACCTTGATGATAGCAAACCAAAATTCAAACTCTCCAAAGGCTTTTACATTAACCAAATTAATGGAGGTAATAACTATTAAACATACCAGTGCCGAAACCCATGTTGGAATATCAGGGTACCAATAATTAATATAGGTACCTACAACCGATAATTCGACCATAGCAACGACCACATAATTAAACCAATAATTCCATCCCGCTATAAAGCCTGGAAGTTCGCCCCAATATTGATATGCAAATTGACTGAACGAACCTGACACCGGATGTTCGACACACATTTCACCCAAAGCTCGCATGATAAAAAATATTATAATGCCACCGATTAAATAAGATAAAGTAATAGCTGGTCCGGCCATTTTTACTACCGCTGTTGAACCGTAAAACAGCCCTGTGCCAATGGCTCCTCCCAGCGCAATCATTTGAATGTGACGATTCTTGAGGCCACGTTCTACTTGGTTATTTGAATTATTAATATCCAACACAGCTACCCCTTTTACACTTACTCTTCTTCAACAGGTATTGAGAAGGTTCTTTTTTCCGTATTGATGACGATGTTAGCTTCCACCCGACTCACCCCTGGTATAGCCATAAGTGAATCAATGACAAAGTCCTTGTAAGTCTGCATATCTTTAGCAACAACTTTTAGAAGATAGTCTGGATTACCAGTAATAGCATAGCATTCAAGCACTTGTGGAATCTTATTAATTTGCTGTAAGAAAAAATTAGTAGTTTCTCTGGTAAGTGGAGACAAAGCTATCATAATAAATGCAGTCGTTTCCATACCGAGTCTTTTTTCATCAACAATGGTAGTAAATTGTTTGATAACACCTGATTCTTTTAGATTCTTTGTTCTTGTCAAACATGTTGATGTAGACAAACCAACTAATTTTGATAAATCCAAATTAGATATTGAAGAATCTTGTTGTAAAGCACTTATAATCGCTTTATCATATTTATCAAGTGCCATTTTATTATAATTCTCCTTTCTGCTAAAAATACAAAATTATATGTGGTCATTGTTACATAATGCAACATTTTATGCTATTTTGTCAACTGTTTTGAATAGAATGTGAGAAAAGTATAATGCCCGCATTTACTCTTTTCTATCGGCTAGGATATTTTTCAGTATAATACTCATACTAAAATTGAAAGGAGTGTTTGATTATGCTGGAGAATAGGGCAATAGAAATTATTAGTTCTCCTAGGTTCATAGAAGTTACCTATAATGGCCAGCCGGTTTGGATTGAGTCGGTAGACAAACGGACGGATTTGGCGGTTGTCATGCCTTGCGGTAGTGATGAAAAGATCGAAGTACCGCTTGATGAACTTGTTGAAGAATTGGAGTTATGATACGCAAGTTATTTCTGTATATTAAATGTAGACAAGTAGAAAAACCGGAACCGAATTAAATCGGTTCCGGTTTATTTTGGCTTATAGGAGGAAGATTATTGCGAAACGCGATAGTAGACTGGAAAGTCTTTCTCCAAGTATTTACGTATAGCGAAATTATAAGTAACGGCATGATATAATAATTAGATAACATGCTTAGCGCTAAGAAGGGATTTTTTATGTTGACAGACGGACAGATCAGATCAGAAGCAGCCTTGGGCTCGTCGTACACAAGAGGATGCCAGTATCACCGAGATGGCTATGTGCGTGAAGTGAATTTTTATCCCGATGAACGGATTTTCCAGGCCCGCGTTCAGGGGCGCGAGCTGTATACCATAAATGTAAAGCTTGATGCCCAAGATAAAATTAAAAAGTTTGATTGTGATTGCCCCGCCTTTTATAGCTATAACGGGGCATGCAAGCATATTATCGCTGTATTAAAGTCTATTCAAAAGGATTGGGCAAACTATTTCGAACCTGGAAATGTGCCTCTTACCTCGGCCACCCAAAAACTACTGAATTTTTTCAAGAAAAATGCCGTAAGCGAGGTTAAACAAAGTCCTGATATTTCTGTTAAGTTAGCAGTAAAGTTTAACTTTAATAGTCAGTCGAACAGAACGGCGTGCTGGTTAGAATTTCTCATTGGCAATGGTAGAATGTATGTCCTGAGAAACATTCCCCAGTTGCTGGCAGCTCTCGAGAATAGTCAAGAAATTGTCTATGGTAAAAGCTTTACATTACAGCCTTCCAATATGAAATTCGATGAATATTCTGAGCGCCTGCTAAAAATTCTCAATGATGCTTATACAGAGGAAAAACAGCGAGAAACTTGGAGTTATTATGCAGCGGCAGGCTCGGTATTCGCAGATCCCAGACAATTTAAACTGACTAATTCAAGTTTGCGCCAATTTTTTGATGCTATGGGGGAGCAGCCGTTTAACGCCGTCATAAATCACAAAGAAATAGCCGCCCTGCAAATAACAAGCGCCCGACCGCCACTGAGACTCCTTGTTAATGCGATTGATGGTGGACTTAAGTTGGAACTTGATCGTCCTGATCAGCTTATGTACGGGTTGGACGCCGACTGCAATTATTTATATTATGATAAGGTAATTTACAAGGTTGATAAGGAATTTGCAACCTACATAAAACCGCTTATCAAGTGCTTTAGCGAAACCCGTAAACCGGCAATAAGCATCCCTACTGCGGCTATTTCGGATTTTCACTCCGCAATGTTACCGGCCTTGGAAAGAATTGTCCCTGTCAAGATAGACGAAATGCTGTTTAAGAGATTCTATAAGCAGCCTTTAGAGAAATCTGTTTATTTAGACAAGGCTGGCGTTGGGATGAGTGCTCGAGTCGAATTTCGATATGGTGAGGTTATAATCAATCCTGGCGATGCTGCGGCCCAAGATCAGATTGCATTTAATGATAAATGGGTTCTGCGATCATTCGTCGATGAGAATAAGCTAATAGACCTTTTTACTGCTTATGGCTTTAAATGGGTTGACGGAGAACTGACTCAAACTGACGAAGAAGCAACCTATTGTTTTTTGCAGGAGGGGCTGCCAGAGTTAAGGGATATCGCTGAAGTTTTTTATTCGGACGATTTCAAGAATATAAAAATTCGCCCTACCGGGCGTATTGTAGCCGGTATCAGGCTAAACAGCGAAAGCGATTTATTGGAACTATCATTACAGTACCAAAATATGAATGCAAAAGAACTCATTGAGCTCCTAGCAGCCTATAAACTCAAAAAACGGTATTATCGTCTTCCTGAAGGCGGGTTTATACCGCTTGATTCTAGCGAATTCGAAGCAGTTGCCGGGCTAGTTGCAGATCTTGGCCTCCGTCTAGCTGATATCGAGAAAGATGTAATTGAGCTGCCCAAATATCGCGCTTTGTATTTGGATAGCTTAGCGCGAGAAATGGATGATTTTGAGTTGGAACGAAGTAGCACCTTTAAGAGAATGGTGCAGGATATTCGTGAACCGGCTGATATAGATTATGCTGTTCCGGAAAATATTTGCGGCAAGTTGAGAGGGTATCAAAAAACCGGCTTTAAATGGCTGAAAACATTAGCCAGTTATGGTCTAGGCGGAATTTTAGCTGATGACATGGGACTGGGAAAAACACTGCAGGTTCTTACTTTTATCCTATCTGAGAAAAAAGAGGAGACTCAGCCCTCATTAGTTATCGCCCCTACCTCGTTAGTGTATAATTGGCAGGACGAGGCTGCCAAATTTACTCCAAGTCTAAACGTCCTTGTACTCTCTGGTTCTCAAGAAGAGAGGCTAGACAAGTTTGACGAAATTGATCAGGCCGATATAGTTGTTACTTCGTATGGTATGGTCAAACGCGATATTGAATTCTATAAAACTAAACGCTTTAAATACTGTTTCATTGACGAGGCCCAGCATGTTAAAAATCCCAACACCCTTAATGCTAAAGCGGTAAAAAGAATCAGGGCAAAATGTTATTTTGCCCTAACTGGGACGCCTATCGAAAATACCCTGACCGAATTGTGGTCAATTTTTGACTTTATCATGCCAGGTTATCTAAGATCTCACAAAGCATTCGTTGCTAGATTTGAGGCGCCGATTGTTAGAAATGGCGATGAAAAAGCCTTGCATGAGCTAAGCCGCCATATCAAGCCCTTCATTTTGCGGCGGATGAAAAAAACAGTGCTCAAAGAATTGCCGGAGAAGATTGAAAGTAAGATGAGCAGTGAGATGACTGAGGAACAGGCAAAAGTTTATGCTGCTTGGTTAGTTAAGGCGCGTACTGAATTTGAAAATGAGTTAAAGGCAAACGGCATGGAGAAAAGTCATATTAAGATATTATCGCTATTAACTCGCTTACGGCAGCTCTGCTGTCACCCTGCGCTTTTTATTGATAACTATTCCGGCGGCAGCGGCAAACTGGATATGCTGCAGGAGATATTGAAAGATGCTGTGAGCGGCGGCCATCGGGTTTTATTATTTTCTCAATTCACCGGTATGCTGGATTTGATCAAGCAAGAACTAAATGCTCTTGAAATGTCTTACTACTATCTGGATGGGTCTACTAAAGCCGAGGAACGAATGCGGCTTGTTAAGGCTTTCAACGCCGGTGATAAAGATGTTTTTCTTATATCGCTTAAGGCAGGCGGGACTGGTCTAAACCTAACGGGCGCCGATGTTGTAATTCATTTTGACCCGTGGTGGAATCCGGCGGTTGAAGACCAGGCTACCGACAGAGCTTATCGCATCGGGCAGAAGAATGTTGTGCAGGTTTATAAGCTGATTGCTAAAAATACAATTGAGGAAAAGATTTATGAGCTGCAGCAAAGGAAGAAACAAATGATTGATACGCTTATAAAACCTGGGGAAAATTTCTTGAACAAAATGTCTGAAGAAGAAATTCGGAACCTATTTGCCGAATAGATTATCATCTGGCAGACTGTCCATTTTAACCGTCAGCTTCGGCAATGCCTGCCTAACGGCTTCCTGGCAGGCTCTCTCAAGGGGAACAACAGTATCGCGGAAAACTGTACGCTGAACAATCCGGTCGTCTAACCATTTATCCTGCGAAGGCATATAAACAGAATAATTCATTAAAACGGTAGCCACTGTATCAGTCGGCTTTATATCAGAGGCCAGACGGGCTTTAGTATAGGGTGGATCATAAAAGCACTGCAGCTCGATTAGAACAACGCAGCCCCCATCTAATTGCCCAATTTTTTTTGCTAGTTCTTTGCGATTTACGGTTTTGCTTCCATCAAAAACTACGGCAAAATATCGATCAGCTAGATAATCATCAACCATTTTACAAGTGTTTTTGTTTACATCTGCAGGTAGCCATGTGGCTGAAGAATAGGTAGAGATAACAGCCAAGTTTGGACTTGCTGACGCACATTGGCCTATTAAAAATAAGGCAAGCAATAAAAGTAGTAAAATCCGGGTCATACTGGAAACCTCCTTTTTAGCAACTATATTTTTCCTGCTACGATTTATATGTCGAATATTGATATATCATGTTTTTAATGAGAAAGGGTTGACTTAAAAACATTTTGGGGCCTAATTTAAAGTTTACTTGGGCAGAATAGTAATGATTGGCTAGGTTACAGCAGGATAGCACAGGAAAATTTAGCCGTAGAAGTGGAGGGATAATATGCTACCAGAAAAATTTCACCAGATTCTTAAACATGAAGGTGTTGTCGCAATTGCTACCCAGGGATCGGACGGGCCGCATTTGGTCAATTCATGGAATAGTTATATTGAGGTAGCTGGAGATAAGTTGCTTATCCCGGCCGGTTATATGAATGAAACGGAAGATAATATTGCTAAGAATAATAAGGTGCAGCTCACTGTTGGAAGCAAAGAAGTTGAAGGCTTTAACGGACCAGGAACGGGTTTCCTAGTCAAAGGTACCGCCAAGTTTATAAAGTCAGGAGCAGAATATGAAGCAATGAAAAAACGGTTTCCTTGGATACGGGCAGTTTTAGAAGTTACTGTTGATAATGCAAATCAGACACTTTGATAATATCTTTATAAATATTGTGTGTGAAAAAGCGGCCGCCTTGCCGGTTAAACCGACAGGTGCCGCTTTTATTGTAGAGATATAAGCTTATAGACTAAGGAAAATTAGATTAATTAAAAAGATTTTTTATGACAAGAATTCAAGGAATTTGTCAAAATAGGAAGAAAGAAGAAATATGTATAAGTCTTATGTGTAATGTCTAATCGAAGGGGAGCGGACTAATATGCCTGTCTCAATTCGTCATCAACTGATGATTATTATAAGTTTGCTAATAGTTATCACACTTGCCGCCGTTCTCACAATTAGCTACTGGTTGGTTTCAGTAGATTATGAAAAGAAAATGCAGCAAAATAATTCTATGATGGCGGAGAGCCTGGCATCAAACATTTCCCAATTTATGCAAAATGCTTACAGCATTAACGGTTTGATGGCCAAAAATCACTGTCTTATTAATTCTGATCAGGAGGAACGGCAAAAATTAGTTTCTGATATTGTATGGCAGTATCCTTACTTTCAGGTTGTAGCTGTTCACAATCTTAACGGCGATCAAATAGTTCGTTCAAGCGGACCGTTGGGTAACCGGGCGGAAAGATGGTGGTTTAAGAAATTCATGACTGAAAGGCAGTCATATATATCAAGTACATACTATTCGCTAAGTTCGGGGTCACCTATTACGAGTATTATTCACGGCATTTATGATGATGACCGCCGCCTTGTGGGCGTGCTAATGGCTGACATGGAAATCAGAAAGCTGCAGCAAATGGTTGATAGCTTTAGCTCGGATGACGGCAGTTATGCCTATTTGCTAGACGACTCAGGAATTGCAGTTGCTCATCCCGATAGGAAACAGGTCGCAGAGCTTTATAATTATAAAACAATGAAAAAGAAGGTAGCGCTGCGCGACGCTGACGGCCGCCTGTTAACAGACGAAAAAAATAACGAAATCACCCAGGAAATAAGCTTTGAAGTTGCACCTTCCCTGCAGGCTATTGTTGCCAGCGTTATGGCCGGAGGAACCGGAGTAGGTGAATACACCGATCTAAACGGTGATGATTATGTGTGTGCTTATAGGATAGTTCCAATCCCGGGTTCGCAGCCCTGGAGTCTTATTGTTGTTCAAAAGAAGAGTACTGCGTTGGCTTTTATGAGAGATGTAACTATAAAGACTACGCTTGTCGGTATTATAGTTTTGGCACTATCAGCACTGCTAACGCGTTGGTTTTCGCGGCGAATTACCAACCCCTTAACTAACATTGTTGAAGCAACTAACAAAATAAAAAGTGGCGACTTAGCAGTGCACCTTACCGGCAATTCTTCAAATGAAATTGGAATTTTAGCGGCCAACTTCAATCAGATGGTAAGCGAACTACGGTTGCATCGTGAAAGAGTGGAAGACTTAGTTTCTGACCGGACAGCCGAGTTGGCGGTTGCCAATCAGGAAATGGAAGCTATGAACGAGGAACTTGCTGCCATTAACGATACGCTCGGTGAGACGAATAACCGTTTAAGGGAAGAAAATGAGGTTAGACGGCAGACCGAAGAAAATCTCCTACTGCGAGAACGCCAATATCGGGCAACAACTAGCCTGCTGACCCGGCCAATCACCGAGATGGAAGAACTTATGGAGACTATAATGCGTAACGCCGTCCAGCTGCTTAAGGCCGACTCAGGCTATATTGGGCTATCTGATGAGAAAGGAAAAGAGTTTTACATACACTATGGGATCGGTATTGATGAATCACGTATTATGGAGCCTCAGCCTATTGGATTAGGAATGCAAGGCCATGTATATAAGACCGGTAAGTTATTTTACATTGAGGATTATAGAAACTATCCTCATCGAATTAATGATGAAAGATTAGACCGCTCAACGACCGTCATTATGGTGCCGCTTAAACAAGCCGGCAAGGTTAAGGGTATCCTAGCTGTAAGCTGGCTCGATATAATCCACCCTGTTAGTGAGGACGATTTAGAAGTATTAAGCCAGTTTGGCGACTTGGCTGCAGTAGCTATAGAACGGGCGAGTACGCATGCGAAGATCAGCCAGATGGCCTACCATGATGCACTGACAGGCTTGCCCAATCGTGCTAGTTTGAACTTGTTTTTGGAAGCAGAAATGGAAAAAGCACGCTGCGGTGAGGCTAGCGGTGTCATTTTACTCGTCGATATCGATGAACTGAAGTCAGTGAACGATAATTTTGGTCATTCTTTCGGCGATAATATTATAATGGCAGTCTGCATGAATCTCGTGCGTGCTTTTGGGGAAACGGCTCGGGTGTTCTGTGTCGGCGGCGATGAATTTGTAATTGTCCTACCTGGGCAATTCAGCCGGGAAAAGACTGTCCAAATCGCAGATAAGGTAATAGGAGTGCTTTGTCAGGAGTATGAGGTGTCAGAAGATAAAATCCATATGTCAGCCAGTGCCGGGGTAGTGTTCTATCCTGAAGACGGTGAAACGGCAGAGGACATTCTAATGAAGGCTGATAGCGCAATGTTTGCTGCTAAGAAGGCAGGAAAAAATTGCTGGCGGTTTTATGAACCTATCTTGCTTCAGGAAGCATACGAAACGATGATGCTGACAAACAGTCTGCGCCGCGCCTTGGAGCGGGGAGAACTTTCGCTTAATTATCAGCCGCAAATGAATCCAGACGGTGAATATCTCGTCGGTTTTGAGGCGCTACTTCGTTGGAACAGCCAGGAGCATGGGTGGGTTTCCCCAGCTCGATTCATTCCTTTAGCCGAGCAAAGCGGCCTTATCTTACCAATCGGTCAATGGGTGCTGAGAGAAACTTGCCGGTTTGCTAAACGCTTAGCTGATATGGGTAAGGAGCATATCTTGGTTTCGGTCAATATTTCGCCGCGTCAGCTAATGGCAGATGATTTTGTTGATTCTGTGCGCACGTGCATCCAAGCTGCCGGGGTAGATCCAGGACAAATTCAGCTTGAAATTACCGAAAGCGTTCTGATTGAGTCTATCGAAGACAGTGTAAAAAAGCTTTGCCGATTAAGGTCACTTGGAGTGACGCTAGCGCTTGATGATTTTGGCACAGGATATTCCTCGTTAACTTATTTAAGAAACCTGCCGGTAGGAGTACTAAAGATCGATAAGTCTTTTATTGATAAGGTAGAAGACGATGTAATACAGCTGCACATGGTAGGCTCCATTATTGATCTAGGACACTCACTAGGATTGTCTATTGTAGCTGAAGGTGTAGAGACAGAGGAACAGCTGAGGCTATTAAGGTATTGCGGTTGCGATTGTATTCAAGGCTATATATATAGTCGCCCCATTCCAGAGGAGGCTGCTATAGACTTTCTGACTAGTCATTGAATATTTATAATAACTTTATAAAGGTTAGTCCTTGCTAATTTGCTGAAAGTCAGTTAAATTAGGAGGGGCTAACCTTTTCGCTAGATGGAGGTAAACATGAGTATCCAAATTTTTGGGGTTAAGAAGTGCCAGGAAACACGAAAAGCTGAGCGCTTTTTTAAAGAACGCTCAATACCTTATCATTTTGTTGATCTGACGGTACGCGGGCTGAGTAAAGGCGAGTTAGATAAAGTAAAGGCTGTTATCGGTCTGGAGAATCTAATTGATAAGACCGGCAAAGAATATGCAAAACGTAATCTTAAATATATAGCTCATAATATCGAGGAAATGCTACTAAATTATCCTTTGCTATTTCGAACGCCTATAGTTCGGAATGGGTCTAAGACAACGGTGGGATATTGCCCAGATGTGTGGCAAAATTGGCTAATTGGAGGAAAGATATGAAAATTAAAGTACCAAACAAAATTACCAAAGAGGTTGAAGAATTATGCCATAGAATTAATGAGGACCGCCAGCCTGTATACGTAACTGTTGACACTACCGTTCCGGCTAGCCAAGACACAGACTGTATTAAAAATGTAGCCCTGAAAATTGTGAAAGATGGCGGCGATTTCCAGTTCGGCTGGGCTATTTGGGAATGGCCGTCGGTAATGCTTGAAGCGGAATTCTGGGTGGTGTGGGTAAACCATGACGGACAGCTAATTGACGTTACCCCGCGTGGCAGAGGCGATAAAATTCTGTTTATTTCAGATGACAAGACAAACTTTGAGGGGAAACCGATTGATAGTATTCTACAGCCAATCCTAGATCATCCGCTTATCATGCAATATATCGAAATTAATCAACAAATCTGGCAGAGAACTGACGCGCTGACAGCAGCCGGAAAAAGTGAAATGGCTATCTGTGAAGTTGTTGCGCCGTTAATTGAACAAAAAGACGCTTTAGAGAAAGAAATTGATGAAACACTATCAGGCGGAGTAGGCCGCAATGATTTATGTCCATGCGGCAGTGGCAAGAAATTCAAAAAGTGCTGCGGACATTAGACTGATGTCTTCTATATAGAGGAATAAGGTCTGGGCCAAAGTGCAATATATAGGTAACTGCGGTATTAGGAAAGGATTTTAGGATGGCCTACAGACTGGTCTGTATCGATGTTGACGGGACGCTTTTAAATAGTAAGCATAAAATTACGCCAAGAACGAAGGACGTCCTATTAAAGGCTCACCGGCAGGGGGTTCATATCGTAATAAGTACCGGACGAATGTACACTGACGCCGAGTATTATTCTAATCTCATTGGTGTAAAGTCACCGGTTATTGCATCAAATGGAGCATTCATAAAAGAAAAAGACTGTGATAAGGTAATTTTTAAGGACGTTCTCGGTGAGAAGTTATCCCTGGAACTGCTTGAAATATTTCGCCGTCATAATACAAGGCCTTATTTTTGCACTCCGCATAAATTTTATTACGGTAATATTATGTTTAAGTTTTTCCATATACTTGCTAGGCTACTAGGTGTAAGAAGTAACAACCTGGATATTGAATTTGTTTATTCCTGGCAGCGATGGCGGCAGGTGCTATGTAAGGAACGGGATAATATGGTCAAATGCGAATTAATTTTTAAAGATGCGGCGTTAATTGATGATTTGCGAAATGAGTTAAAAACGATTGATCGGTTAGAAATTGTCGATTCTTCCAAATATAATATTGAAATTACCCGAAAAGGGGTTTCCAAAGGCAAAGCGGTAGAAATGTTGGCATCGCTGTATAATGTGAAGCGGGAAGAAGTTTTGACAATTGGTGACAGTGAAAATGATTTATCAATGATAGAATATGCCGGTCTTGGTGTAGCGATGGGCAATGCTTCCGACGTTATAAAAGCAAAAGCCGATTATATTACAGATACTAACGACAATGACGGCGTAGCCGAGGTAATAAGTAAATTTATTCTGAATAAAAATATTTAAAATTATATTTCGCAATAAAGGCTAGGAAACCGTAAAAACTACGGCTCCTAGCCTT
>JAAYSF010000077.1 GCA_012523975.1 Veillonellaceae bacterium | reverse complement strand
TTCCCTTACGGGTCACCATTTATGGGCGATTAGCTCAGCTGGGAGAGCGCCTGCCTTACAAGCAGGATGTCGGCAGTTCGATCCTGTCATCGCCCACCATTTCATTTTTAAATACGGCCCGGTGGTTCAGTTGGTTAGAATGCCGCCCTGTCACGGCGGAGGTCGAGGGTTCGAGTCCCTTCCGGGTCGCCATTTTTGTTACAGAGACTTGACGTAAGCCAAGTCTTTTCTATATAGTGCTTGCCTCGGTAGCTCAGTCGGTAGAGCAGAGGACTGAAAATCCTCGTGTCGGCAGTTCGATTCTGCCCTGAGGCACCATGTTAAAAATTAATTCCCTGCGTCAGATGACGGCAGGGAATTTTTCTTATTTAGCGACAATCCTTAATACAAAAACGGCTATCAACTTTTCAGTCAATAGCCGTTTTATGTTTGGCGGAGTGGGAGGGATTTGAACCCTCGCAGGGGTTACCCCCTCTAACGATTTAGCAAACCGTCCTCTTCAGCCGCTTGAGTACCACTCCATGTTAAGGCTGGTGAAATTATGGCGGAGGGGGTGGGATTCGAACCCACGGTCCCTTGCGGGATCACTGGTTTTCAAGACCAGCTCCTTAAACCGCTCGGACACCCCTCCGTGTCCGACATATCTGATATTATAGCAGTCGATAACTGCTTTGTCAACTAACTTCAAGTGGTAATATAAGTTAGCAAATCATTATGTCACTTACTCTACAATAATATAAAAAAGTAGAGATATTGTCAATAGTAAAACTAATCCAGCTAAGGTTAGTACCAATGAGTTATTGACTATTACTGCAGTCAAGGGTATATTTTAATGTATACTCAACATAAACAAGACAGAAGGTGAGAAAAATGGATGTAGACATACCTAGTTTTAGTAAAACGTCATATTTAGTACAATGTCACGGGAAATATCCATTTTTTCACACCTTTCTATGGTGATTCGGCTATTTCCCAAATGAGAGGGGAATAGTTATGCTTCATATATATAAAAGCAATTGCACTACCTTAAATACCCTGACGCCCGATACTGTAGAAAAGGGTGCATGGTTTAATTTGATAAATCCAACGGCGGATGAGCTTAACAAGACCGCTGCCCTTACCGGCGTTAACCTCGAAATGCTCAAGGCCGCGCTAGATGAAGAGGAAAGCTCTCGAACTGAAATCGAAGATGAATGCCTGTTGGTAATTACCAATATTCCGGTGCTAAGGGGTAAAGACGGTTATGATACACTCCCACTGGGCATCATTGTTACAGCTGATCATTTTATAACTGTTTGTCTTGAGCAAAATGCCGTTTTAAGCGAATTTTGTTCGGAAAATGCCCGCTTATTCAGTACCTTTAAGAAAACCAGATTTTTGTTTCAAATTCTTTATAAATCAGCTGCTTATTATCTAAGATACCTCAAGCAGATAAACCGCCGGACTGATGAGATTGAAACATATCTTCGCAAGTCAATGAAAAATCAGGAACTATTTGATTTGCTTGATCTGCAAAAGGGTCTGACCTACTTTTCAGTATCGCTCCGCTCTAACGGCATTGTTTTAGATAGACTACTCAGAATGAGGACTAACAGCCAACTCCAGCATTTAATCAAAATGTATGAAGAAGATGAGGACTTGCTGGAAGATGTTATCATCGAGAATAAGCAGGCCATCGAAATGGTTGAAATGTATACGCATATTCTTAATGGCATGATGGACACCTTTGCCTCGATTATCTCCAACAATCTCAATATTGTAATGAAGTTTTTAGCCTCTATGACGATTATCTTGGCGATACCGACCATGATTGCAAGTTTCTTTGGGATGAATGTGCCTATTCCACTGGCCGATTATCCGTTAGGATTTTTATATATTGTAATTATTGCTTTTTTGCTTGCCGTGCTTACTGTCTTGGGACTGTGGAGGAAAAGGATGCTGTAATACTTAAAGACTGCCGGTTTGGCAGTCTTCTTTTACAACGGCATTAACGCCTTAGCGATGGCTTAAGGAAATTATAGGATAAAACTCAGAATAGTCGATGTTTGACGCCCTATTCTGAGCAACATATAATGAAGTGAGACTAGCTTAACGAGGGGGTACGGATTATACACAGTCTGATAGATAGCAGCGGCGATTGTGCAAAAGCGGTTACTTTACCTGAGGTATTGGCAGCGAAAGAGGCCCGCAGCCAACGGCAGCAGGAAATGCTAAAAAAATATAATCTCCCGCTTGTTAGCATTACTATCAATATGCCAGGCCCGAATAAAGATCTGCCTGTGCTCCGCCGGTTGTGTGATTACGCAGTAGCAGAGCTCAAGGCTGACTTTAAAACTCATGAAATACTGCAGTTATATTTACTGACCGGCCCCGAAGCTTTGTTGGTAATAGATAGGCCGGTTCAAGAACTAAAGGCCAAGGCGGTAGCGATTGAAGAGGCTCAGCCATTTGGTCGATTGCTTGATATTGATGTTTTTACTAACGACGGAAACCTAGTATCGCGGCGGCAGCAAGGGCGAAGTCGTGCCTGCCTTGTATGTGGACAAGATACGATAATATGTATGAGGGAAAACCGGCATCAACTTGCCGATCTAATGTCGGCGGTAAATAAGTTATTGGTAAGGTTTAAAGCCTACTTGACCCATAATTTAAGCCCCGAAGCTCAACGAATTGGTCAATTAGCCGTCGAAGCTATGCTATTTGAGGTAGCCTGCACGCCGGCGCCGGGATTGGTCGATCGAAATAACAGTGGGGCTCATAATGATATGGACTTTTTTACTTTTATGGCCAGTACCGCTGCGCTCAGCAGTGCTATGGCCAGAACTGCTCAGGCTGGTATCAATCACGAAGGCAACTTGGCGGACATGCTACCAGTGTTGCGCGCAATTGGTATTGAGGCCGAGCAGGCTATGCTCGCCGCAACTAGCGGAGTCAACACCCAAAAGGGGCTGCTTTTCTCGCTGGGTATAGCAGCGGCCGCTGCCGGTCATCTTCAGCGCCGGGGCCGACAGCTGAAAGCGGAGTGTATACTTGATATTATTGCCGAAATAACAGCCGGGATTGTTGAACGCGAA
This sequence comes from Veillonellaceae bacterium, assembly GCA_012523975.1. Taxonomy (NCBI): domain Bacteria; kingdom Bacillati; phylum Bacillota; class Negativicutes; order Veillonellales; family Veillonellaceae; species Veillonellaceae bacterium. The sequence continues at coordinate 2,376 of JAAYSF010000077.1, read as the reverse complement.
CTTGGAAGCTCAGCTCAGCTTCCGGATCATGAACTTACTGCCGGTGAACGCCTTTATCGTCAGCACAAGATAACTGGCATTCGTGGCGAAATGGAAAATGGATTACCAGCCGTAAGAGAAGTGGCCATACCTGCGCTTAAACAATCGCTGGCTGCCGGGTTGAGCGCCAATGATGCCCTAATAGATACCTTACTGGCATTAATGATGAAGGTTGATGATACTACTGTTATGCATCGGCATAATCCTGATAAGATGCGGTACTGGGTGCGTGACAAAGCTGCGGCGGCCTTGATGGAAGGCGGCATAGCAAGCGAAGGCGGCCGCGCAAGTATAGAGCGTTTAGATAAAGAATTTATTGCTCATAATGTCAGTCCGGGCGGCGCGGCGGATTTACTTGCAGTTGCTTGGTTCCTGCATAGACTGGAAACTGAATCTTAACAGGGCGGAGGAGTACCAATGGTATTTACTATACATCCTATTAATTTAATAAAGGCGCTATCGCTAGCCCTTGAACTTTCTTCCGGCGGTTTATCGCGCCATCATTGGCGAACGGCTATGATTTCCGACCGCATAGCCCAACAGCTAAAGTTAGATGCTGCCAACCGGCAGGTGCTTTTATATGCTGCGTTATTACATGATATCGGCGCAGCATCCAATTGGGCTGAAAAGCGCAAACTCCAAACCTTTGAAACTAACTGGAATGTTTATACCCACGCTGAAGAAGGCTATAAACTGCTTAAAGATTCAGCCCAGTTCAAAGAGCTGGCGGTACCTATTCGCCATCATCACGATAGCTGGAATGGGGTGAATCCGTCAGGCCTGGCGGGAAATGATATACCACTGGTCAGCCGGATCATTAACCTTGCAGACCGTCTCGAAATCTTAGTGCGCGATAATATCAATATATTCGAACAAAAATCAGGCATTATGGCGGCGATTCGGAGCTTAAGCGGAACAAGTTTTGATCCTGAGCTTGTGGAGCTTTTAACAAGCATAGCCAGTAAGGAGGGCTTTTGGCTCGATCTGGTTAATCCCTATTATTACGGAAACTTCTTCCACAATATTAATTCCCTAGGGCGTATAAGTTTGGATATTGACGATGTAACTAATATTGCCGAGCTCTTTGCAACGGTAATTGACAACACCAGCCGCTTTACAGCCCGGCACTCGCACAGTGTAGCTATTGCTGCTCAGTTCCTGGCAAGAAATAAAGGTTATAGCACCGAAGAAATTAAAATGATGCGCGTTGCCGGTCTTTTGCACGACTTGGGGAAATTGGCCGTTCCCAACGAGATATTAGAAAAGCCCGGCAAACTAACAGCAGATGAATTCACCATAATAAAGCAGCATCCTTATTATACATATCGGATTTTAGAGCAGATTGACGGTTTCGACATTATTGCTGAGTGGGCGGCTTTTCACCATGAAACTCCCGATGGCATAGGCTACCCCTTCCGAATAGCTAACCACTCGCTGAAGCTAGGCTCTCGCATCGTAGCCGTTGCCGATGTTTTTGCTGCTTTGACTGAAAACCGGCCCTACCGGCCGCAGATGCCATGGGCTAAAGTCGAGAATATCATGGGCTCAATGGCCGCAAATCGCAAATTGGATGCCGACATTGTAGCCGATTTGTTCAGCGCTAGGGTAGAAGCATTTGAGTTAATGGAAGAAGCCAATCGCTTACCCATGGCAAATGGTGAGTAGAGTGAACAAAGGTATAAACCATTAAGTCAAGAAAGCTATAAAATACAATACAAAGGAGAATAATTATGTCTAATTTGCCAAATTGCCCAAAATGTAATTCAGAGTACACTTATGAAGATGGTAATCTTCTGGTTTGTCCGGAGTGTGCTCATGAGTGGACTTTGGAAAGCGAAACTAATGAAGATAAAAAGATTGTCAGAGATGCAAATGGAAATATATTAAATGATGGCGATTCTATAACAGTAATCAAAGACCTTAAAGTAAAAGGAAGTTCATCTGTCCTTAAAATAGGCACGAAAGTAAAAAATATCCGCTTAGTTGATGGAGATCATAATATTGATTGTCAAATAGACGGTTTTGGAGCTATGAAATTAAAATCCGAATTTGTTAAAAAGGCGTAAACCAGTTCCTCTAAATACCGGGTATTTTGCAAATAAGCCATATCAGGATACCTGTTGCAACAGGTATAACAAGCAGTGCAAAAGCTGTATCCAATACCTCAATAAGCAAATTAATCCCCCGGAATATCATATGCCGATTTGCCAGCATAAAGACATAAAAATAGACGCCTCTCACCATTCTTGACAAGGCCGCTGCAGAAGGACTATAATATTCACGTCAAATGCCGGTATAGCTCAGCTGGTAGAGCATCTCATTCGTAATGAGAGGGTC
>JAAYSF010000076.1 GCA_012523975.1 Veillonellaceae bacterium | reverse complement strand
TGCCAAATGAATGAGCATGATACCGAACGTTTGGCTGGAATGTTAAAAAGCATTGGTTATACATATTCCGACCAACTTGAATCTGTTGATCTTATTTTAATAAACACTTGTTGTGTGCGTGAAAGCGCCGAAAAAAAGATTTATGGTAAAATAGGTGAATTAAAAAGGCTTAAGGCGGCGAATCCCAATATTATTATCGGAATAGCAGGCTGTATGGCCCAAAAGGATAAAGATAAAATCTTCAAAAAAGCCCCGCATGTTGATTTTGTCATAGGGACTCACAACATCCATGAGCTTCCTGATATTGTAAAGGAAATAAATAATTCAAAGGAGACGGTGCTGGCGGTATGGGATCAAGCTGAGCGATTAGCTCCGGATGTCCCTACTGTGCGCAAAGGCGACATTTCTGCATGGGTACCTATTATGTATGGCTGCAATAATTTCTGCACTTACTGTATAGTGCCTTATGTTCGTGGGCGTGAACGCAGTCGACCGTTACAGGATATATTACAGGAAATTTCCCAGCTAGGGCAGGCGGGATTCAAAGAAGTAACTCTTCTTGGGCAAAATGTTAATTCCTATGGCAAAGATAGCGGGGGACAGTTTGATTTTGCTGATTTGTTAAATGCTGTTGATGGTATTGAATCAGTTGAAAGAATTCGGTATATGACATCTCATCCTCGGGATATGTATGATAAGGTAATCTCAACCATTCGTGAAAGCAAGAAGGTTTGTGAGCATTTTCATTTACCTATTCAGTCGGGTAGTGATGAGATACTAAAAAGAATGAATCGTGGATATAACACCGATTATTACTTTAAATTAGTTACGCAGATTCGAAAAAATATTCCCAATGCAAGCATAACTACAGATTTAATTGTTGGTTTTCCAGGAGAAACTGACGAGCTATTTCAGGAAACATTAGACTTTATTAAATTGGTTAAATTCGATGCTGCCTATACCTTTTTATACTCAAAGCGTTCAGGGACTCCGGCTGCAACAATGGCTGATCAAGTTGAACTAGTTGTGAAAAAAGAACGGCTGCAAAAAATAATGGATGAGCAAAATGAAATAAGTTTATCGATTAATAAAAAGCTTGAAAATCAGCGATTAGAGGTACTGGTTGAAGGAGCTAGTAAAAACGATGATAGTAAAATGATGGGGAGAACAAGAACTAATAAAATAGTTTTGTGGGATAAGGTAGGAAACGAACTGCCTGGTAAGCTTGTTAATGTTACCATCCAGAAAGCCCAGACTTGGTTACTTAAAGGTCAGTTACTGGGCTAATAATTCGGAAGAGGAGATTTACATGGCTGTAAGCTATACACCCATGATGCAGCAATATCGCGAAATCAAAAGTAAACACACCAACGAAATTCTTTTTTTTAGGCTAGGTGATTTTTATGAAATGTTTTTTGAAGACGCTCAGCTAGCATCTAAGGAATTAGAAATTACGCTAACTTCCCGTGACGGGGGTCAAAATGCGCGTGTTCCGATGTGTGGGGTCCCTTACCATGCTGCTGACAATTATATTGCAAAACTTATAAGCAAAGGCTACAAAGTCGCGATATGTGAGCAGGTCGAAGACCCAAAAAGCGTTAAAGGTTTAGTCCGACGCGAAGTTGTAAAGATAATTACGCCGGGAACTGTTTTGTCAGAGACCCTATTAGTAAAACAAAGCAACAACTATTTAGCAATTGTACTGCAGAATGAGGAAGCCTTTAGTTTAGCAGCCTCAGATATTTCCACAGGCGAATGTCTATGGGCTGATTTTACAGGATCTAATCGATTTAATGACTTATGTGATCAGCTTTTTCGTTTAATGCCATCCGAACTGGTTTTAATTGATGATCTTAGCTCTAAAGAATTAAAGGGTTTTCTCCAAAATAGACTGCATAATTGCATTTGTACTGTGTTAGAAGATATTGATACCGTACAGGTAGATAGATTGCCGGCTGCGCATTTTAAACAGGAAGAACTACCAGAGTCCGTCGGAGCATTCACGGCTGTAGGATACTTGTTATATTACCTCCACAATACATTGAAAACCGACTTAAGTCATATAAATTCCCTACAGAAATACAATGTTACCGACCATTTAATAATAGATAGTACCACCCTGCGGAACCTAGAGATAACTAATAACATGCGCGATGGTGGAAAGACGGGGACTTTATTCCATGTTATAGATTTTACTAAGACTGCTATGGGAACAAGATTACTTAAAAGATGGCTAGAGTTTCCACTGCTTGATATCAATAAGATAACTACTCGTCAGGATGCAGTGGAAGAGCTTTGTATTAGACCGGCCATGCGCCAAAAAATTCAGGATCAGCTTGCTAATATATATGACTTTGAACGGATATTAACCAGAATAGAAGTCGGTTTAGCCAATGCCCGAGACTTAAATGCCCTTAAAATATCGCTTACCACTTTGCCGGACATAAAAAGTGCTCTTTACGATGCAAAATCCAGCTTATTGCAAGATATTGATACGATGATAGCTGTTCAAACCGATATGGTAGAAATTATTGAAACTGCAATAATTGATAATCCGCCGATCTCAGTGCGGGAGGGCGGTATTATAAAAGCCGGATATAATAAAGAATTGGACGAGTTACATGAACTGGCTTATAATAGCAAGAAGTGGATCCAAGACTTGGAAACTCATGAACGAGAGATTACAGGTATTCGTTCCCTTAAAGTTGGATATAATAAAGTTTTTGGCTATTATATCGAAGTAACGCATACACATTCAGCGGCTGTTCCGGCAAATTATGTTCGTAAACAAACCTTAGCAAATGCTGAGCGTTACATTACCCCTGAATTAAAAGAATTTGAGAATAAAATCCTTGGTGCGCAAGAGAAAATAATTAACTTAGAATATCATTTATTCCTAGAAATACGCGACATAATTAAAATTAGAGTTCAAGAATTGCAGAGTATAGCTAAGCAAATCGCAAAACTTGATGTAGTAGTAAGCTTAAGTGAGGCAGCGATACGTTATAATTATATTAGGCCCCTAATAACCAGTGAACGCAGGATATTAATAAGAGATGGCCGTCATCCCGTTGTCGAGCGATTGTTAGTAAATGATATGTTTGTGCCGAATGACGTTGAGTTAAATCATTCGGATTGTGAGATTATGGTTATTACCGGCCCCAATATGGCTGGTAAATCTACCTATATGCGTCAAACGGCATTGCTTACGCTTATGGCTCAAATAGGATCTTTTATCCCAGCACGTGAGGCGGCTATTGGACCAGTAGACCGTATTTTTACCAGAGTCGGCGCTAGTGATGACTTAGCTACAGGACAGAGCACTTTTATGGTAGAAATGAATGAAGTTGCCCAAATTCTTAAGAATGCTACTTCAAATAGTTTAATAGTTCTTGACGAAATTGGCCGCGGCACTAGTACTTTTGATGGTATGAGCATTGCTCGAGCTGTTATCGAATATATAAAGCAGCGTATCAAAGCAAAGACACTCTTTGCTACTCATTATCATGAATTAACTGAACTAGCTAGTCTATACAGTGGGGTTGCTAACTATTCTGTTGCCGTAAAGGAACGTGGCAACGAAGTAGTGTTTTTGCGTCGCATCGTTCCCGGCGGTGCGGACAAAAGCTATGGTATTTATGTTGCCCAATTGGCAGGCCTGCCTAAAAAAGTTATTGAACGAGCTAAAAAATTGTTAGATGAGCATGAAAGCTGTCCGCAAAGACAGGTAGTAGCACCCGAAGAAGCTGCAATGATATCGCAGCCAATGTCTCTATTTGGCAGCTCGCTTGCCGAAGAACTCACAAAAATTGATTTGATGACCATTACACCACTTGAAGCATTAAATATTTTGTACCAACTGCAAATACAAGCCAAGCAGGAAGTTGGTAAGATATGAACAGACTATCGACTATACACATTTTAGACGAGAATACAGCAAATAAAATAGCAGCGGGTGAAGTAGTAGAACGGCCCGCGTCAGTTGTCAAAGAACTAGTTGAAAATTCAATTGACGCATCTAGCTCGAAAATCGAAGTTGAAATTTCCGATGGCGGGACTAAATTTATAAGAGTTACTGATGATGGAATTGGTATGAGTCGAGCTGATGCTGAATTAGCTATTCTTAGGCATGCAACAAGTAAAATACGACTAGTCGATGACTTAACACAAATTAGTACGCTAGGATTTCGCGGCGAGGCTCTGCCAAGCATTGCTTCCGTTTCGAAGTTTACTTTAACAACAAGACTTCATACCGATTCTCTTGCTACATTTGTTGAAGTAGAAGGCGGAAAGTTAGTAGAATTACGTGACGCTGGAAGTAATGTGGGAACAACCATTACTGTTTCGAACCTGTTTTTTAATACGCCAGCCCGGCAAAAGTTTCTTAAGACTAATGCTACTGAAAGTAACTATATAAGTAATATCTTAATGAAACTTGCCCTTTCGCATCCTGAAATATCGATAAAGTTTATAAATAATAACAAGTTAGTATTTTCAACGCCGGGTACCAATAATTTAGCTGATGCGATTTCAGGTATTTACGGGCATAAAATTGCTAGTGAACTTTTACCAATCTTACTTTTGGAGGATAGCATTGAAATAACCGGTTATATATCGAAACCCTCGATACTGAAAAGTAGTCGAAGTTGGCAGACCTTTCTAGTAAATTCAAGGGTAATTCAAAGCCGGTTTATTGCTAAAGCAGTCGATAGTGCTTACCACTCACTTTTGCCAAAGGTTGGATACCCTTTAGTCGTAGTTAATATAGTAGTCCCTAATGACTATATTGATATAAATGTGCATCCCCAAAAAAGTGAAGTCAAATTTAGTAACGATCAAATAATTTATCGATTAGTTTATAAAGCTGTATCAAATGCTCTAAAAGAAGCAACACGAGATCATAAAAATCTAGCAGTTTCGTTAGATATTCCCATTAAACCGGCAAAAGTGAATGTATCAACGAGCATTCCCAAGAGTTACCCTAAGCCGCAGGAAACAGTATCTTTATGGCGAGAAGACATGATGCCGCTTAGAATGGTACAAGAAACCATTCACCAACAAAATCCAGTACTATTATTTCAAAATAGTGATGGATCCCCTTCTGATAATAGTACTTCTGAAGAGCAGGCATATTTTCAGCCATTAGGTCAATTAGATGACTGTTTTATAGTAGCCAGGGGCCAAGATGGTTTGTATATTATTGACCAGCATGCAGCTCATGAACGTATTTTATATGATAAAATGTGCAATTCAGTTGGTCGTATTCCGGTCCAGCAGCTTTTAACACCAATATTTATGGAATCTGATGCTGGCGAGCTTAATATTATTGAGGCTAATGCCGAGGTATTCCATAGCTTAGGTTTTACTCTAGACCAAGTCGGGCCGAACATAATGCGGCTTTTAGAAGTGCCTGCCGATATACCTACCTCGGAGGCGGAAAACATATTAAGGGAAATATTAGTTAAGTTGACAGACATGCATAATCCGGCTCCTAGTGAATTACGTCATGCATGCTTGCAGACTGCCGCCTGCAGAGCTGCCATTAAGGCTGGCGATACTTTGAATATGCGACAAATCAAAGCTTTATTAGAAGATTTATTTAAAACCGAGTTACCTTACAATTGTCCCCATGGGCGACCCGCAATAATAAAATTCAGCCATAGAGATTTAGCAAAGATGTTTAAACGTATATAAATTAGATAGGTGGATTATTCATGGCTCATGCTGTTGTAACAACAGTTCGTAACGCTACTGGTACTGACGAATCAATAGGACGTATGTTTGCTTCAGAGTTAGGGACTGTCTTTGTAGAGCGGAACAATTACTCAATTGCAAATTTGAAAAACTTATATAATGTTGAGAACATTGTCGTAGTTACTAAATCAGGACCGGTTATTTATACTTTAGCGGGAGAGTACTATTTCCATTTGAGTATGGCGGAACTACGTATAAAAAACCTAAAAAATGGAAAACATGACCATATGACCGATGCAATGGGCTTGTTTCCAAACGCCTCCGTACTTGATTGTACCTTAGGCCTGGCCAGCGATGCTATTGTCGCAAGTTACTGTGTCGGGAATAATGGAAAAGTTGTAGGTTTGGAAGCTTCGCCGCTGCTTGCTTTAATAACGAAATATGGGTTGCAAAATCATATTAGCGACTTGCCTGGTGTTACTGAAGCTTTGCGTAGTATAACTGTTGAGAATGCTGATTACAATTCCCAACTTGCCAAATATGATGATAATAGCTTTGACGTAGTGTACTTCGATCCTATGTTTCGTCGACCCGTTCATGAAAGTTCCAATATGAAACCTTTACGTTATCTGGCTGATCATAGGCCGTTAACAGTTGAGGCTGTTAACGAGGCCAAAAGAGTGGCTAAAAGGCGGATTGTGATTAAAGAGACCAAAGACAGCAGTGAATTTAGCAGACTTGGAGTTGATACTATTGTTGGCGGTAAATACAGCAGTGTTAGCTATGGTCTGATTCAGCTAGGAGGTTAAAATGGAGCGTTTGATAGCTATCATTGGTCCGACGGCTGTAGGCAAGACAAAGATCAGTATTGATTTAGCTAAAATGCTAAACACCGAAATCATATCCGGAGATTCAATGCTAGTTTATAAGAACATGGATGTCGGTACGGCAAAACCTACGTTAGCTGAACGAAATGGCATTATTCATCATATGGTCGATATTCTCGACCCGTCTCAAGAGTTCAGTGTAGCTGATTTTCAGGAAATCGCCAGTAAACACATCACAGATATCAATCTACGTGGTAAGCTGCCAATCCTTGCAGGAGGCACCGGGCTGTATGTTAAGTCCTTACTGGAAGGCTATAAATTTAACTCAACTAGTGCCAGCACTGAGCTGCGTGGGAAGTATGAGGCGTTGGCTGCAGAAATGGGTAATGCATATGTGCATAGCTTATTGGCAGAGGTGGATCCTGATAACGCCGCAAGGCTTCATCCTAATGATCTAAGGCGCGTTATTCGTGCTCTAGAAGTCTATTATTGCAGCGGTATTGCCTTTCAGCAAAGTAAGGAAGCAACGCATGACAGTGAACTTATTTATGATGCCTTGGTTATAGGTCTGACAATGGAGAGAAGTCAGTTGTACCAGCGTATCAATCACAGAGTTGACTTAATGATTTCGCAAGGACTTGTCGACGAGGTTGCGGAACTATTAAAGGCGGGTGTGTCACCAATAGCACAATCGATGAAGGGAATCGGTTATAAGGAGATTATTTCCTATCTGAAAGGAGATGTTGATTTACATACAGCTACTGAAAAAATAAAGCAGGCAACCCGCCATTTTGCAAAGCGACAGTTAACCTGGTATCGTAAGATGAAATATATAGTTTGGTTTGACGTTGGCGAGTTTTCATGTTACGACGACATGATGGAAAGTTTTTACAAATGCATAGCAGGAAAGTTTTGTATAAAGTCGAAACAATAAATAAAACGTGATTCAACGGAGGGGTTAGAAACATGACAACTAAAGTTATCAATTTGCAGGACAGTTTTTTAAATCAAGTACGTAAAGAGAATGTGCCCGTTATCATATATTTAGTAAACGGGTTTCAACTTCGTGGTTCAGTCAAAGGTTTTGATAATTTTACTGTAATTATCGAAAATGATGGTAAACAGCAGTTAGTCTACAAACATGCAATTTCTACCGTAACGCCCTTCCGGTCATTAACAAATAATTACCATGATAAGAAAGAGGATACAAAATCTGATAGCACACTGAAATAACCTAACTTGCTAGATAAATTTTCTGGACTATAGAATTCTTATCGAAAATTAAAGGTAGGGTAGCAATTTGCTACCCTACTACGGTTGATGAGTTTTTTTACTTTATTTGCAATAATGGTGCTAGCTATCCACTCTCGGTTCATGAAGTACTAGATGTTATTCCATGAACTCGTATGGATTGGGAGAAAATTCTACCTGCTCAGCCTTGGTATTTGTTTTCTTGCCAAGGTTTAGACCGCTTGCCTCTAAGCGAGTAGCGATATCGTCTTCGGTTGCCGCAACAAATGCTGCGTCTTCTTCTGCCATACGTCTATTTTTCAATCTTATCACCTCCTATGAGGATTAGTTTTCCCACTTTTATAGAACTCGAGATTTTATTTTGCAGTCTGGTAAATGTAATTTGTTCCAATTAAAACATTAATTTCGG
>JAAYSF010000075.1 GCA_012523975.1 Veillonellaceae bacterium | reverse complement strand
GGTTAATGCTAAAGCATCGGTTAATGCTAAAGCATCAGTTAATGCCAAAACTGAAATAACAAGTGTTAGGTATGCTGTACATAATGATGCTGTTACCGGTGAATCAAAACTAAGATTGGTTATTGATGCAACTGGTCCTGTTAAAGGTGAGGCCGTCTTAAAGGATTTGCCAGTTCCACGGCTTGAAATCAGTATAAAGGGCGCGGGTTTAGGCAGTATGGTAGCTGTCCAAGCGCTTGACGGAAAGATAGCAAATCAGGTAAAATTGATAGAGGCTAATGGCGTAACTAAACTTATCATAGATTTAGAGAATATGATTGACAAAACAGGTTACCGTGTTTTCTCCCTGCTCCGCGATGAAAAAGCGGACAAGCCCTATAGGGTAGTTGTTGACATTAACAAACCGGCCTTGCCGATTGTCTATAATTTTACGGCAGGATTAAAGGGGAAAACAATTGCGCTTGATCCCGGACACGGTGGCAGCGATCCTGGCGCTGTAGGGCCGGGCGGTACTAAGGAAAAAACGGTTACCTTGGCTGTTGCTCAGAAATTAGCAGTATTGTTGGAGAAGGCAGGCGCTAAGGTTGTCATGACGCGGCGCGGTGACAATGATGTATATGGAGCCAGTGCGACAGCGGCTGATGAACTGAAGGCAAGGACTACGTTAGCCGCTCTTAATAAGGCTGATATATTTGTCAGCATTCATGCTGATGCATTTACCAATTCCAAAGTAGGTGGCACTTCGACATTCTATTACCGAAAGTCAATGTATGATGCTCTATTGGCGCAAAGCATTCAGTCCAGTATTCTTAAAGCTAGCAAGCTTAATGACCGGCGGGTAAACTCGGCAAACTTTTATGTCATTAAAAAATCATTAATGCCGGCCGCGCTAGTTGAAATGGCCTTCATTACGAACCCGAATGAAGAGAAATTGCTCAATTCTCCAAAGTTTCAGCAAAAAATGGCACAGGGTATATATCAAGGGCTTGACCACTTCTTTGCCCAAGCTGCTAAAATTGGAGGTGGGCGCAAATGAGGTCAAGTATTAGGCTGCTATTTGGCTTATTGCTGAGTTTAACAGTATTGGTTTCCGGCTGTGACTCTAGTATACCGGTATCGAATAGCCAAAATGCCGGTAACGGAAAATCACTGCAAGGGCAAACTGCGCTTAGCGATAAGGACCGCGTGAATGCTGAAAATGCAGGCTTTATTAAAATTACGGTTTACCGGGCTACGCCCGATGCTATGTATTTAGTCCCAGAGGTTCACCAAGTTCCTCGTAACGAATCACCAGCTAAAACAGCTATTGAGCTTTTGATGGCTGATCCAACTATTAAGGATGTTGTATCGCCGATTCCGAAAGGGACAGAGCTCCGTAAGCTGCTTATAAAAGACGGCATTGCCTATGTTGATTTCAGTGATAAAATAGTCAAAAACAATGTTGGCGGCTCAGCGTCCGAGTTGCTTTTGGTCGGAGCCATTGTAAATACTTTGACAGAGTTTCCGGAAATAGAAAAGGTGCAGATTTTGGTAGAGGGTAAGACCGTTGAGACCATTTCCGGGCACGTCGACATTAGCGAACCGTTAAGTCGGTCATCCACGACTATAAAGAAATAATTTATACCGCTGCCAGTTATTCGGCAGCGGTATTTTATAATTTAGCGTCAAACTCCTTTGCTAGGGGCAATCCATATTTACCTCTATCCGTTTAAGATACAACTTTTTTTCCAGACGAGGCATAATACCAATGCAGGAAATGATAAAGCTAGCAAGAAGTGTTACAAGATGAGCGTTTATTACTAAATAATGGTGGTGTCTATGGAATTAAAGCAAGTTGGTGAATTTGGCTTAATTCACCTATTGAAAGATAATACAATATTCGATTCAAGCAGTGTGGTAATCGGAATTGGCGATGATACCGCCGTTACTTTACCGACTCCGCGCCAACTTCAACTGCTGACGACTGACATGTTAGTGGAACATGTTCATTTCGATCTAAAGACAACAACGCCCTGGCAGCTTGGTTATAAAGCTGTCGCTGTTAATTTAAGCGATATTGCCGCAATGGGTGGCATTCCCAAGCATGCTGTAATTTCAATTGCTATTCCCCAACAGCTTGATTTGGAATTTATCGTTGGCTTATATGACGGAATGAAGGAGATTTGTCGTGAGTTTGGCGTAAATATTATCGGTGGGGATACAGTATCTAGTCCGCATGGCCTTGTTATAAATGTTACTGTAGTCGGCGAAGTAGAACCGACAAATCTTGTAAGGCGATCCAGTGCTAAAGTAGGCGATGTCATTGTTATTACCGGGACACTCGGCAATTCAGCGGCTGGATTGGATTTATTGACTAAAGGCGACTGGGAGAACTATGACTTTGCATGGCCCTTAGTTACAGCCCATTTGACCCCGCGCCCGCAAATTAAGGTTGGCCGCGCTGTGGCAGAGCTTGGAGCTACAAGCATGAATGATATAAGCGATGGCTTAGCCAGCGAGCTTAATGAAATAGCGTCCGCTAGCGGGGTGGGAATGGTGATTCACGAGGCTAATATTCCTTTATTATCAGAAACAATTGAGGCCGCCGGGATATTCGGGAAAAAGGCGGTTGATTATGCTTTGTATGGCGGCGAAGATTTTCAGCTCCTATTTACGATCGAGCCTGATAAATATAAGCTGTTAGCCAATTTGGATTTAGGTATCAAAGTTACAGCAATTGGGGAAGTTGTAGAAAAAGATATCGGGGTGCTATTAATCGACTCCACTGGAAGCCAAAAGCATCTGGAGCCTCGAGGCTACAACCATTTTCGCCAGGAGGATTTGTATGTACATATTTAAAACTAAGTCGCCTGAGGAAACATTTAAGCTTGGCGCCCAGCTTGCCAAATTCCTTGCCGATGGCGATATTATCTGCCTGGCAGGTAATTTAGGGGCCGGAAAAACGGTCTTTGTCCAAGGTATTGCCAGTTCCCTAAATATCGAAGAGACTGTAACAAGCCCGACTTTCAATATATTAAACATCTATGAAGGGAGTTTATCAGTATATCACTTTGATCTTTATCGGCTGGATTATGCCGGCCAGCTGCTGGATATAGGATTTTATGAATATACTGCCGGCAGAAACGGCTTAGCAATAATTGAATGGCCGAATAAGTTTCCCGATGAGTTACCTGAGAACTATTTGTGGCTCGACATTAAACCAGGCGATAACGATAATGAACGGCTAATTTCTTTTAAACCACTGGGGCAACGTTATCAGCAGCTTTGTGAGGAGTTGAAATTAATAGATGATTCTTTCTTTAGATACAGCGACCCTAGTGTCTAGCGTCGCACTGGTCAGCGAAGAAAAACTTATTGCCGAACTAACTATTCAGACTAAAAAAACACACTCGGAAATGCTTATGCCGCATATTGAAAAGATTTTAAAATTGGCGGGTGTAAAAAAAACTGATTTAACTTTAGTGGCTGTCAGTATTGGCCCAGGTTCGTTTACCGGTCTTAGAATCGGACTGGCAACAGCTAAGGCGCTGGCCTACGCTCTAGCTATTCCGCTTGTCGGGGTATCAACTCTTGAGGCTCTGGCTTTTAATTGTCCGGTACCCGGCGCACTGCTTTCGCCGATGCTGGATGCGCAAAAGGGAAATGTCTACCAGGCTATATATAAATGGCAAAAACAGGGCCTAACCGAAGTATTGCCGCCCCGGGTAATCGGCTTTGAAGAATCGGTTTCGGAACTTACACAGCAAACAATGCCTGTGCTTATCTTAGGTGAAGGCGCAGTGATGCATGGAACAAAACTAGCCGGTCTAGCAAATCCAGTTGCAGCGACTGGAAATGTAGTAATGCCGCGGGCAGCAAGTGTTGGATTCTTGGCAAAAAGAAAGTTCGCGCAAGGACTCAGGCATGATGTTATGACTTTGGAGCCAATATACATCCGCCGCTCTGAAGCTGAGGAACTTTGGGAAAAACGGCATGGAGCATGCATATGAGTGATGTTTGTATCCGGCCGATGGAAGCAAAAGATATTGACGCTGTTCTGGAAGTTGAACGGCAGTCTTTTGATACACCTTGGTCGCGCGAAGCATTTGAAAATGAAGTCGATAATGACTTGGCATATTATCTTATTTTAGTAAATGAGAACCGGGTTATCGGATATGGAGGCATGTGGATTATTGTTGATGAAGCTCATATAACCAACATTGCTCTATTGCCGGCATACCGAGAGAAGGGCTTGGGAAAACGGCTGCTGTCGGCTATGATAAGTCTGGCTAAGGATAAAGGTGCTCGCAGCATGACATTGGAGGTTAGAGTATCCAACACGCCTGCTAAGAAGTTATATGACAGTTTCGGCTTCGAGGAATGCGGATTGCGGCAAGGATATTATACTGATAATAATGAAGATGCACTTATTATGTGGCTTAAATCGTTGTAAAAAAAACGCTGCTTACGCAGCTGGGGTGATTGTTATCTTAGAATATGCCAAAACTAGCTAGGATGTTACAGTGGCAATTAATTAGGGCGGCTGCCATGCCGCCCCTTAAGATATTTATTGGATAGTAGATTCATATTGCTCAATCATTTTACGAACCATCTGACCACCAACGCGACCGCAGTCAGCTGAGGTCATAGTGCTCCATCCTTGGGAACGTACTCGCTCGGCAATACCTAATTCCGAAGCAACTTCAAACTTCATCCGATCAAGAGCATTTTCAGCAGCAGGATTAACAGGTTTTCTCGAGCGTGCCATTTAGTTTCCCTCCTTTCAGGGCAGTTTTTTTTATTAGTGCCCGTTATTAATTTGGCTTAGTAGACATGTTAAAATACATGTAAATAATAGTAGCAGCATGGAGGATTTTGCTTTGACAAATTGTGATAGCGAGAAAAACAAGCAATGTTTAGTCTTAGGACTTGAAACAAGCTGTGATGAAACGTCAGCAGCTGTTATTGCCGATGGACGAATCATTTTATCAAATATAATATCTTCACAGGTACCGCTACACCAAAAATTCGGCGGGGTTGTTCCGGAAATTGCATCCAGAAAACATATTGAAAATGTTATGCCGGTAGTTGATCAGGCCCTCCGTGAAGCTGGCGTCAAACTAACCGATATAGCAGCCATTGGCGTTACCTATGGGCCGGGCTTAGTAGGGGCTTTGCTGGTAGGTGTTGCCGCCGCAAAGGCTTTGGCATTTGGGGCGGATAAACCGTTAGTGGGTGTAAATCATTTAGAAGGGCACATCTTTGCCAATTTTTTAGGACAGTCTGAGCTTGCTCCGCCCTTCGTCGCCCTGGTTGTATCAGGGGGGCATACTTCGCTGGTACATGTTAGAGATTATAATGATTTTGAACTTTTAGGTCAAACGCGCGACGATGCTGCCGGCGAGGCCTTTGATAAGATTGCTCGAGTCATGAATCTTCCTTATCCTGGAGGTCCTCATATCGACCGGTTAGCACGGCAAGGCAATCCTGAGGCCATTAACTTTCCGCGGGCATTGTCCTCTAAAGATAGTTTCGAGTTTAGTTTCAGCGGTCTTAAATCGGCCGTACTTAATTATCTAAATAGTGCCGCCCAGCGTGGCGAGGAAGTAAATCAGGCAAATGTTAGCGCCAGTTTTCAGGCTGCTGTTATCGAAGTTTTGGTTAATAAAGCAATGCAGGCAGTAAAGGTTTGCGGGGTAAACAGGTTAGTGTTGGCCGGTGGAGTTGCCGCAAATAGTCAGCTTAAGGAAAGCTTAACGAATGTCTGTAGCCAGGAAGGCATAGCTTTAAATTATCCGCCGCCAATACTCTGCACTGATAATGCGGCAATGATCGCCTGCAGGGCGTATTATCGCTATCAAGCTGGCTTACTATCCGATCTTCATCTTAATGCAGTACCGTCGTTAAAGCTAGGCGCAAAATAAACTCTTAGTTGTGGAAAACTGTCGGAATAATAACTGTGGATATGTGGGTAAATGCCGAAAAAGCAACAAAATTGCCAAAGGTTCGTGTGGATAAGATTGTGGAAAGTGTGGATAAACCGGGGATAAGTGGGTGGGAGTTATATGAATATGGTTGAAGATATTTGCCGTATGAATACAGACTTGGCGGCAGGACAGGTTGCTATGCTGACAAGTATTAGCCGACTTCTTGGCCTGGCTGCTGATTTAGCACACGCACAGGCTACAGTCTATGTTAAGGCCAAAACTGAAAACAACCTTGTAATTGTTGCTCAGTCATATCCAAATACAAGTTTCATTCAGTATAAGCCCAATCTTGTCGGCTCAGTCGTGGGCTCGACTGAGGAGCCGGTTTTATGGCGTACCCTTACAACAGGTCAGCCAATCAGTGGCCAGCGGGAATGGGATATCGGTATGTGGATTGATATGCAGACATTCGCAATACGTGATGCCAGCGGAAGTATCATCGCTGCTATAAGCTTTGAAACAAGTCTCGCTGAAGCAAGAGCATCGGGTTACAAAATCCTCATTGATGCGGCATTTCGTCTACTGACAACCGAACGAATAGCTGAAAATAAGCATTACCGGATGCTTTCTGCCAGTGATGGGGTTATTATTGTTGATGCTATTGGTTCAATCATCTTTGCTAATCCAGCTGCTGAGAGTATCTATAAAGTGTTTGGCATCAGCAAGGTTGTTGGCCGAAAAATTCTGGACCGGAAACTCAACATGCGTCTAGCACAAAAAGCTAGCTCAACAAAGACCCCCTGCGAGGCCGAATTCGAGATTGGCAATATAACCCTCGTGCAGCGGGCGATACCAATTATTGATAGCGGTCAGACAGTCAGGATTATTGTTATAATCTCGGACATTACCGAACTTAAGAAAAAAGAAAAAGAGTTGTTAATAAAGTCAGCTGTCATCCAGGAAATTCATCATCGCGTAAAGAATAACCTCCAAACAATAGCAAGCCTGCTGAGACTGCAGTCGCGGCGCACTAAGTCTGCCGAAGTTAAGGCCGCCCTGCAGGAAAGTGTCAATCGGATATTAAGCATTTCGGTTGTTCACGAGTTCTTATCCCAGCAAGACGCTGAATTTATCAATGTTGCCGAAGTTGCTCGCAATATTCTTGATATGGTCAGTCAAAATATGCTGGAACCGGATTTCAATCTTCAGGCCGTTTTTAAAGGTGAGACAATAATATTGCCGTCGGAACAAGCCAGCAGCTTGGCACTGGTCATTAATGAACTGGTTCAAAATTCAATTGAGCATGGTTTTATTGGCCGCCGCGAAGGGCTAATCGGTGTTGATATCAGAACACTACCCGAGGCCTATGAAATAGAAATATATGATAATGGTATTGGTATTTCCGAGGAATTTAATATAGATTCCTCAGGAAATCTGGGATTACAAATCGTGAGAACGTTAGTTGAAAATGATGTGGGCGGCAAGTTCTGCCTTTACGGCAATAAAGGAACTCACGCCCTGATTATAATCTCACGCATATGAGGGGGAGTGTGAATGGAGTCTTTGCGTATTGTTATTGCAGATAATGAATCGATAATCCGGATGGATCTCAAAGAAATTCTTCAAGAGGCCGGTCACACTGTTGTCGGAGAGGCAACTGACGGCCGTAAGGCGGTTGAACTTGTCCGAAAGCACCGGCCGGAACTAGTAATAATGGATATAAAAATGCCCGAAATGGATGGAATCACTGCCGCTAAGATTATTTCAAACGAAAAACTGGCTCCGGTACTTTTGCTGACAGCTTTCAGCCAGAAAGAAATAGTAGAAAAGGCTAAAGACTCCGGAGTGTTAGCCTACCTTGTTAAGCCAGTAAAAGAGACTAATTTGTTCCCGGCAATCGAAATTGCCATGTCGCGCTTTCAAGAATTTACAGAACTTGAGCGCGAACTGGAAGACGTAAAAAAATCGTTGGAAGCGCGTAAAATTCTTGATAAAGCGAAAGGCATTTTAATGGACGCCTACAAATTATCTGAGAGTGAAGCCTACCGACGAATTCAGCAGTACAGTATGAGCAAGCGCAAGTCAATCAGAGAGGTGGCAGAGGCTATTATTCATGCTGCTACCAAGAAATAATGAAAAAAAACTAGATTTTACTTGATATTTATTGATTTTTTTATGAAAAAATCGGTTTTTTCTGTTTTGAGCCCTTGATTTTTAGTAAGGGATTTTATATCATAAATTATGTAATTAGCACTCGCGTTAAGTGAGTGCTAACAATTAAGTTAATTTAAATTATCTATAAAGGGAGGTTTCTTTTATGATTAAGCCATTGGGCGACAGAGTAGTAATTAAAGTTCTCGAAGGGGAAACCACAACAAAAAGCGGTATCGTACTGCCGGATACTGCTAAAGAAAAACCGCAGCAAGGTGAAGTAATCGCTGTTGGTACCGGCAAAGTCCTTGATAACGGGCAGCGTGTAGCGCTCGATGTTAAAGCCGGCGACAAAATTATTTTCTCCAAATATGCTGGGACTGAAGTAAAATTTGATGGCCAAGAATATCTTATCGTAAGCGAAAGAGATATTCTAGCAGTTGTTGAGTAAGATCAATAAAACGTATAAATACGTATAAATACTAGGAGGTATACATAAATGGCTAAGCAAATTCTGTTTGACGAAGAAGCACGCCGCGCATTGGAAAGAGGCGTAAATGCTCTGGCAAACGCTGTTAAAGTTACTCTTGGACCTAAAGGCCGCAATGTTGTATTGGATAAAAAATTTGGCGCTCCGGCAATCACTAATGACGGTGTAACAATCGCCCGCGATATCGAATTAGAAGATCCGTTTGAAAACATGGGCGCACAGCTTGTAAAAGAAGTAGCAACCAAGACTAACGATGTAGCCGGTGACGGTACTACTACCGCTACTCTTTTAGCTCAAGCTATGATTCGCGAAGGCATGCGTAACGTTGCTGCCGGTGCTAACCCAATGATTCTTAAAAAGGGTATTCAAAAAGCAGTAACAACCCTTGTTGAAGAAATCAAGAAGAACGCTAAGCAAGTTGAAGACAAAGCTGCAATTGCTCAAGTTGCCTCGATCTCAGCCGGTGATGAAGAAATTGGTAACCTGATTGCTGAAGCTATGGAAAAAGTCGGTAAAGACGGCGTTATCACTGTTGAAGAATCAAAAGGTATGGGCACAAGCCTCGATGTTGTTGAGGGTATGCAATTTGACCGCGGATACATTTCCCCGTACATGATTACTGATACTGACAAAATGGAAGCAGTATTAAATGATCCTTACATTTTAATCACTGACCGTAAAATTGGTGCAATTGCTGACCTGCTGCCAGTATTAGAAAAAGTTGTACAGCAAGGTAAAGAATTGCTAATTATCGCTGAGGATGTTGAAGGCGAAGCTCTTGCTACACTCGTTGTTAACAAACTCCGCGGCACCTTCCGTGCTGTGGCTGTGAAAGCTCCTGGTTTTGGCGATCGCCGCAAAGCTATGCTTGAAGATATCGCAATTCTTACCGGTGGTACAGTTATCAGCGAAGAAGTCGGCCGCAAGCTTGACAGCGTAGATGTTTCTGACCTCGGACGTGCTCGTCAAATCCGGGTATCTAAAGAGGAAACTACAGTAGTTGACGGTGCTGGTGCTGCTAATGATATCAAAGGCCGTGTTGCTCAAATCAAAGCTCAGATTGAAGAAACTACTTCTGATTTTGATAAAGAAAAACTTCAAGAGCGTTTGGCTAAGCTGGCTGGCGGCGTAGCTGTTATCCAAGTTGGTGCTGCAACTGAAGTTGAATTGAAAGAGAAAAAGCTGCGCATCGAAGATGCTCTTAACGCTACTCGCGCTGCCGTAGAAGAGGGCATTGTTGCCGGCGGCGGCACAACCTTCATCGACGTACAAGACGCTCTTGCCGAGCTTAACCTGACCGGCGATGAAAAGACCGGCGTACAAATCGTTAAACGCGCCATTGAAGAGCCTGTTCGTCAAATTGCTGACAACGCTGGCCTGGAAGGTTCAGTTGTTGTTGAGAACGTTAAACGGGCCGGTAAAGGCAAAGGCTTTAATGCTTTGACCGAAGAATATGTTGATATGATTGCTGCCGGTATTGTTGACCCTGCTAAAGTTACCCGTTCTGCTCTGCAAAATGCAGCAAGCATTGCGGCAATGGTATTAACTACTGAAAGTATAGTTGCTGATAAACCGGAAAAAGATAATGGTGCTGCTGCAGCAGCTGCAATGGGCGGCATGGGCGGCATGGGCGGCATGGGCGGCATGGGCGGCATGATGTAGGAAGGCCAAAGGCTCAACTAGTTTCGGGCTTTCTTGGATTGTCTATCCTGCTTTAAACCACACGCACATCAAAATGTTAGAGGTTGTTCATAAGGAGATCGAACTTATGGACGGCCTCTTTTTTTCTACTCTTTTTCCATTTTTTCGCGTTGCAAAAGCTCATGTATATGATACGATGTGGTAGGGGTGTTATTATGCGGTATCTTAGTTTACTGTTGGGTATGCTTGCTACTGCAAGTCTAACTATAGCAATAGATAGCTTTTGGGAATCTTACGGAGTATCTATTGAAATAGCTGAAATAGTTAGTTTAATGTCGGCAATACCATTTATTGGCTTGATATTTTACCTGGAAGGCTTTTTTGCTGATAATGAAACCTACGATCGTTGGTAATAAAGCATATATTATGAGATTGCTACCGCTTTATTCGACGGTAATCTTCATTTTGGGACATTTTTCCTAACAAAATAAGACTATTTGGTTGCTTAAATCCTGGAAAATTATTCTATAATAATAATAGAACTATTCTTTTTGAGGTGATCAAATGATTGAAAAAACCATCCTAAGAGAATTAATACAAAAGTACTTTTCTGAGGGTAGTGATGATCAAATCAGTATGCTGGTCGAAGCATTAGGGAAAGAGCTTGACCAAGTAGAGGCGGCAGCAGATAGTTCTATTCTTATAAAATCAAAGAATATACATTGAAATGTTTATTAAACTGATAATTTAAGGGGGCCAAATAGAAATGCAGTATTTTTTATATTTTATAATTATCGCTAGTGTGGCAACGCTATTTTATTTAGTGCGTTCGCTTCCTAAAAATGAATAACTTGAACTCCACAGCATCAAATAGACTAGATTTTTTTCGAAACCCCTTCTATAATATAAGAAGGGTTGTTTTTTTTTTGAAATTTGGTTGTTTTATGGCATATTATATAAGTTATTAGGGGGATAGAAATTTGGCAAATGATATAGTAAAACGAGGACCATTACCATCCTTAACCTTGGACAAGGCTTTTATGAATGAATTATGGGACAATATCGCGGCAGACGGAGAATTTGCTTGGGTGGCGAAAGTCGGAACAGGCGGCGATATGTTAGGTAGGCAGGAAAACCGCCCTGAGCAGGAAATTACCGATTGGAATGAATTGCTTGAATTACTTGAATCCCTTCCGCGGATTGATAGCATTAATATTATGGTAGAAATTGCTGGTAAAGGCGTAATAGGTATTGTCTTTAGGAATTTTAACCCGGCAGGGGGTATTCTAGCTGTAAGCACCGATGATGAGGCTTGGGGAGAAGCAAAGTATAAGAGTTTGCGGGAATTGTTCCAGGCCAAAAAGTTGCCCTTTTCTAGCAAGTTATATACCAGATTAGGGTTTGGGGTTGTACAAACCGTGATTCCATTGTCGGTATCGTTTGTCACAATCATGCTTATCGCAGGCTTATTAATACCTACCTATATCCGACAAAGTGAGTTAATCTGGTGGATTACGGCCTTAACCTTGATTCTAACGTTGCGGCTTGCCTATTCTATCTCAGACAAGCTGATAATCTATGTCATGAAAAACTATCCATATATTCGTTGGCTTTCATAAACTGCCCCCCTTCTGCATAGATACTAGTGGATACCCGGCTCTGGCGATTCCGGAACGGGATTTATGCGGAAGGGGGTTTTTATATGATAATAAATTTACGGCGCTTTTTCTATCATCGTCATATTTTTTACAGTATTATCGGGTTATTTGCAATTGGTACTCTTTATGTCCAAGTAGCGGATATGATTGATACCGGCCCGATAGCCATTGCTGGAACACGTACCGATCAAAAAGTTGTTGCGCTGACGTTTGACCATTCTTGGGGGAATAAATTTACGCCGTCCATATTGGATACGTTAAAACAAAATGATGTTAAGGTAACTTTCTTCATCATGGGGCCATGGTCGCAGAAGTATCCTGAAGTAGCTAAACGAATGGTTGCAGATGGACATCAAATTGGAAGCCATGGCTATCGACATGAAAACTATGGTGATATGTCGGCCGAATGGGTTCGTGAGGACATGCAGAAAGCTCATAACCTGATTAAGGAAGTTACTGGCGTCGATGCTACCCTAATCAGACCGCCTAACGGTCACTATAGCAAGCAGTCATTAAAAGTGGCTGATGAATTAGGATATAAAACAATTATTTGGAATGTTGATTCACTGGATTGGAAAAACCCGGGACGCGATGTTATTGTTGAAAGAGTTATGAAACGACTAAAGCCTGGAGCAATTATTTTAATGCATGCATCGGATACACCGGTGCAGACAGCCGATGCGCTACCGATTCTGCTGCAGAAGATTAAAGCTGAAGGCTATCAAATAGTGACTGTCGGCGAGTTAATGACAAATTATGCTGAAAAAGGTGTTCAACGCCATTAAGTATAATAGGTTGGTAGGATTGTACGGTATAACCGAACAATCCTTTTTATTTACCAGAATTTATATATAAGTTGTAGCGATATCGCTACAACTGCGGATTGTGCTTTCGTTAAAGCTCGTCGCAAGCCGGGTTTTCTAAGGAATATATTATTCGTTGTTTTAGGCAGGGGATTTTTACTATAAACGCGAAATTAAATAGATTAACTCGAATATAACTTGTAAATTTACCCTTGTGGCATAAAAAGAATAAATTTCGACAAGCCTAACAGCGTAATACTTGCAGCTAGGCCGCTGGGTTATGCACGTTATATTGTTATAAGGTGGCTAAAGTATGGATATTATTGCATCTGCGAAACAAAAAATCAGGAACCATGGGCGATTGGACTTTGCTGAGGCGCTGGCGCTTTATCAAGCAAATGACTTATTAGAATTAGCCAGTCTCGCTCGCAGCGTTAAAGAACATAAGAGCGGGAAGTCTGTATATTACAATGTTAACCGTCATATTAATCTGACGAACATCTGTGGTTCACGCTGTCCGTTATGCGCATTTGGCTGCGATGCCGACAGCAAAGGAGCTTTTACTTTAGAAAAGGCGGATGTTGTGCGCATAGTTCAGCAGACAGCTGCCGACACGCCGGACTTAGCCGAGATTCACATGGTCAGCGCCCTGCATCCGGACAAGCCTTTTGACTATTACCTTGATATTGTAGCGACTGTTAAAGGACTGCTGCCGAATATTCACCTGAAAGCATTTACCCCGGTAGAGATAGTTCATTTTGCCCAAAAAGCCGGGCTTGATTTTCGTCAAGTTCTGCAGCAACTTAAAGATGCGGGTTTAGATTCGCTGCCTGGCGGTGGCGCAGAAATCCTTGACGATAATATTCGGAAGATAATTTGCCCTAATAAAGCAACAACCAAGGAATGGATTGAGGTTATCACAACGGCCCACGAACTTGGTATTCCGACGAATGCCACAATGCTTTACGGGCATGTTGAGACTATCGAACATCGGATCAAGCACCTGCTGACCCTGCGCGAAATACAAGATCAAACGCAAGGTTTCCAGGCTTTTGTAGCGTTTCCTTTTCATCCGGCTAATACTGGTTTTTCTGATTTAACCAGAGTTTCATCTTGGGAAGATTTGAAAATGATTGCCTTAGCGCGGTTGGTTTTGGATAATGTTGATCACATTAAAGCTTTCTGGATGATGCTGACCTTACCTATTGCGCAAATGTCCTTGGCCTTTGGTGCTGACGATTTGGACGGTACTGTTGTTGAAGAAAAAATCATTCATGCCGCTGGGGCTAAGACCAAAAAGGGAATTACTAAAGCTGAGATAGTTAAGTTAATCAGTGAGACTGGTTATCGGCCGGTCGAGCGTGATACATTCTATAAACCGATCGGTACCTTGGGTTAGGGGGGATGGCAATGAAAGAACCACGTTTGGGTCATATAAACTTTATTAATTGCTTGCCCTTAACCTATGGTTTAACTCACGGTGGTTTTGGACAAGGGCTTACTGTAGAGCGAAATATTCCGGCTAGACTTAACGAGCAAATGATTGCCGGACTGTTAGACGCAAGTTCGGTTTCATCGATAGTTTACGCCCGAAACTGCGAAAGATTATTGATCTTGCCCGATGTTTCGATTAGCGCAAATGGAGCACTTGAGAGTATTTTATTGGTAGCAAAAAGGCCCATTGATCAATTAAAAGATGCCCGAATCGCTTTAACAGCCAAGTCGGCGACTTCACACTGCCTGCTTAAAATAATATTACATAATGCCTATAAGGCATCGCCTGAGTATTTTATCAGCGGTATATCGCTCGAGGCTGGTGTGCTTGAAGAAGCTGATGCTGTACTATTTATTGGTGATGAAGCGCTTTATAACTATCATAATCGTCATGATGAGTATTACTATTATGACATAGGTGCTGAATGGAAGAAGCTGACCGGACTTAGAATGGTATATGCATTGTGGGTGATAGACCGCAGATTTGCAGCAGACTATCCAAATCATGTACATACGCTATACGAAAGTGTCACCAGAGGTTTTGCTTACGGTCTAAAGCATCTTAATGATGCCGCGGCAACTCAAATTGGCAAGGTTCCCTTTACAACTCAGCAAATTACGCACTATATAGGGTTGTTAAATTATCAATTTACCCCAGCCCACTGGCAGGGACTGCTTACTTTTTACCAATTGGGTCATGAGTTAGGGCTGATTGAGGATGTTCCTGACCTTGAGTTCGCGGAGGTAGTAAAATGAGGGTTTTAAACCAGGCCGATGCGGTAGCCATGCTGACTGACGCCGATATTCTAGAACTAGGCCGGCAGGCAAATGCAGTTCGGGAGCAATTTCATCCCAGCAATATCGTAACCTTTGTTATTGACCGTAATATAAACTACACTAATGTATGTACTAATGAGTGTCGTTTCTGCGCCTTTTACCGCTCCAAGGAACACAGTGACGCGTACCTTTTGCCGCAGAATGTGATAATGGAAAAAATCCAGGAAACAGTCGATGCTGGCGGTACCCAAATTATGCTGCAAGGCGGTCTGCATCCAGATTTAGGGTTAGATTACTATCTTGGACTACTGCAGACAATTAAGAAGGCTTTTAATATAACCATTCATTCCTTCTCGCCGGCTGAAATTGTCCACATGGCACATAAAAGCAGCTTATCGATAAAAGAAACGCTGTATCGTCTAAAATCAGCCGGACTTGATTCGCTGCCGGGCGGTGGGGCTGAGATACTAGTTGATGAGGTGAGACAACGGGTTAGTCCCAAGAAAATCAGTGCCGGCAGTTGGTTAGAAGTTATGGAAGCGGCTCATGATGTCGGTCTGGAAACTACGGCAACAATGGTTATCGGCATGGGGGAAACATACGTTCAGCGGATTGAACATATGGAAAAGGTACGGGCTTTACAGCAAAAAACGGGCGGCTTTCGGGCTTTTATAATGTGGTCGTTCCAACCCGGCAATACCGTTTTAGGGGGCGGAAAGGTTTCCTCTTGGGATTACTTAAAAACGTTGGCTGTTGCTCGGATATACTTAAATAACTTCAGCCATGTTCAAGGGTCATGGGTTACCCAGGGCCAGAATATCGGCCAGTTGACGCTGGCCTTTGGCGCGAATGACCTTGGCAGTATTATGCTTGAAGAAAATGTCGTTAAAGCGGCGGGAACTTCATACAACATGTCAATCGAAAGAATGGTCAATATGATTCGGGCAGCAGGGCGAATTCCTGCTCAGCGTGATACCGAATACAACATAATTAAGCGGTTTGATTAAGTGGGTTACTGCAATCAGGAAGTGAGGTAAGGGAATGAATTTACTAAATACCGAATTTGCCGTCATTGGCGGCTCTGGTACATTATCAAGCGATTTTCCACTTGGCGCACAAGATGAAGGTGTGAAAATTCTTGCAGATGACTTGGAGTTTGAAACACCTTATGGACTTAGTCCGGCATTTCGTCTCTTTAGCGTTGACGGTAAGCAGGTGCTGACTTGTAAAATGCACGGCTGGCGTAGCGGTGTAAGCAGGGCTGATGCTTCGCGGCAGATTTTTTGGGCGTTGAGAGAAGCCGGTGTAAAACGCATAATCAGCGAAGGCGGTGTGGGTTCAGTTAATCACCTGCTTGATCCGCGTGATTTTATTATTCCAAGTGACTATCTCGATTTATCTGTGCGTAAAGATGTCGGTTTAGAGGGAAGATATTTGTTAGTGATGCGTGACGCGTTATGTCCGGAAATGCGAAAAACGCTCCTCGATACAACTAAGGAACATTTTGACGGCCGAATTTTTTCCCGCGGTGTATACGCTGTAACTGACGGCCGGCATTTTGAAAGCC
Organism: Veillonellaceae bacterium; assembly: GCA_012523975.1. Classification (NCBI taxonomy): domain Bacteria; kingdom Bacillati; phylum Bacillota; class Negativicutes; order Veillonellales; family Veillonellaceae; species Veillonellaceae bacterium. The sequence continues at coordinate 37,689 of JAAYSF010000075.1, read as the reverse complement.
CGGCCGAAGTCAGCATGATGCGCGGCCATGCAGATATTGTCGGGCAAAGTTTGTGCCCTGAGGTTTATTTGGCGAGAGAAATTGGCGCTTGTTATGCGGGATTGTATTTTGTTGTAAACTATGGTGAGGGCGTTGTTAAAGATTGGTCGCACCAAGATCTGCATGATATTTTCTATAACGATGCGCCGATGATTAGCCGGATTATACTTGATACTATCAGAAAACTTTCAGCCCAAGGTCAATGTGAGTGCCGTGACCTTCGCAAAGAAACACTACTCAAGGGTATTTACAACAAGTAGAATTATGTGGTACATTTTTAACTAATATTTGACATGGTTTAAGGAGGAAACACTTAATGGCCAACCAAAAAGAAATGGTGCTGATAATGGATTTCGGCGGACAGTACAGTCAGTTGATTGCACGCCGTATCCGTGAATGCGGTGTGTACTGCGAAATAGCGCCCTATAATATTGCTATCAATAAGATTGTCGACTATCAACCAAGAGGAATTATATTCTCAGGCGGCCCATCAAGCGTTTACAGTGAAAGAGCCCCAAGATGCGATGAAAAAGTATTCAAGTTAGGAATTCCTATTTTGGGCATTTGCTACGGCATGCAGCTTACAGCTAATATGTTGGGCGGTAAGGTGGCGCATGCGCAATCGCGCGAATACGGCAATACCAACTTCTTCGTTGATAGTTCCGAAGACCTATTGGCCCAAATCAGCCCTGAAACTCAAGTTTGGATGAGTCATGGCGATTATATAGAAATACCACCCAAAGGATTTAAGGTTACTGGCCATACTAACAGCACTCCGGTAGCAGCAATGTCTAATAATGATGAAAAGATTTACGGTGTTCAGTTCCATCCTGAGGTTGTACATACACCCGAAGGACTGAAAATTCTCCGCAACTTCTTGTTTAATATCTGCGGCTGCAGCGGTGATTGGAATATGGGGTCCTTTGTAGACCAAGCTATCCAAAAAATCCGCGACCAAGTCGGTAATAAGCGGGTGCTATGCGCTTTGAGCGGCGGTATTGATTCATCAGTTGCAGCTGTGCTTGTTCATCGTGCTGTAGGCGACCAATTAACCTGTGTTTTTGTTAATCATGGTTTCTTGCGCAAAGGTGAACCAGAACAAGTAGTAAAAACCTTCCGCGATGGTTTTAATATGAATTTGGTTTACGTCGATGCTGTTGATAGATTTATGGATAGAATGGCCGGTGTAACCGATCCTGAACAAAAACGTAAAATTATCGGCGAAGAATTTATTCGTGTCTTTGAATCTGAAGCAGCCAAGCTCGGCGAAATTGATTTCTTAGTTCAAGGCACGCTTTATCCTGATGTTATTGAGAGCGGTACTGAGACAGCTGCTGTAATTAAGAGCCATCATAATGTTGGCGGGTTGCCTGAAGATATGACCTTTAAATTAGTTGAGCCTCTAAGAGACTTGTTTAAGGATGAAGTTAGGGCAGTTGCGCGGGAAATTAATCTGCCAGAAGATATTGTCTGGCGGCAGCCGTTCCCTGGTCCCGGTCTTGCAATTCGTATCATCGGCGAAGTCACTAAGGAGCGGCTTGATATTCTTAGAGAAGCCGATTCGATTGTCTATCAAGAAATTAAAATAGCGGGTCTCTACCGTAAGGTTTGGCAGTCCTTTGCTATTCTGCCGGCCATGAAGAGCGTTGGGGTCATGGGGGATGAACGTACCTACGCTTACACTATCGGTTTAAGAATAGTTGAAAGTGAAGACGGCATGACTGCCGACTGGGTTCGTCTGCCTTATGAAGTCCTAGATACAATTTCACGGCGTATTGTAAATGAGGTAAAAGATGTTAACCGTATCGTCTATGATATCACCTCCAAACCGCCATCCACTATCGAATGGGAATAGCAAGAGAAAGGTTTCTCTGCCTATACGGGCAGCAGAACCTTTCTTTTTTTTAGGCCGAAGTCCAGTCTGATCGCAGCCGATTATGCTGGCAATAGCGAGGGCGCACAGGCCTATTGATTAAAAATCCGAACGTTCAACTAAAATAATATAAAAAAGTTCATATTTTTATTGACATGCTTTTACAAGTATTGATAAAATGTAGACATGAAGTTCATACAAGCTCGTATAATATTGAGGATAAGGCTCAAGAGTATCTACCAGATAACCGTAAATTATCTGACTACGGGTGAAAGTGTATCTAGGGTTCCGCATACTGGTATGTCAATTCTTGCAAACGGTATGGACTGTGACCAAGTGGTACAGGTGCTCTAGCAGCACTACACCGATGGGACAAAAGCCCGGGCGGGGAGGTTTCGCTCAAAAATTATGCGCGGGATTTCTCTGTCCGGGCTTTAAGTATTTTTATTTGGGAATACTATCGGTGTTGTTGGACATTAAGACAAACTAAAGGGGAGAAAAAGATGTTAGACAAGTTTTTTCAGTTTAGCGCACGGAAAACAGATTTAAGCACTGAGATCATGGCCGGTATTACCACATTCATGACGATGGCGTATATCCTGTTTGTAAATCCTAGTATCTTAGGAGCGGCAGGCATGGACAAAAACGCCGTATTGCTGGCTACTGCACTTGGTGCAGGAATTGTAACTATCATGATGGGCTTATTTGTTAACTATCCGATTGCGCTAGCTCCCGGCATGGGTCTGAATGCCTTTTATGCTTTCACTGTAGTTATTGGTATGGGCGTACCCTGGCAAACTGCTTTAGGGGCGGTCTTTATCTCTGGTATTATTTTTGTTTTATTGACTGTTACTCAAGTTCGCCAACTGCTTGTTGAAGGGATGCCAGCTTCACTTAAGCACGCTATTACTGTTGGTATTGGGCTGTTTATAACCGTAGTTGGTTTAAAACTATCGGGGATAATGAGTATTAGGCTGTCGCTTATTCCGCCAACGTTGGAAAAAATCATTGCCGGTAATGGCAATGGGACGCCGCTGTCCTTTGAAACTATTATCGAAATGGGAAAGCTGGCCGATAAAAATGTTTTATTAGCCGTTTTTGGTCTGATATTTATTGCTGTTCTGATGTCTCGCAATATCAAAGGTTCGATGCTTATTGGTATTCTTGTAACTAGTATCATGGGAATTCTTATGGGGCTAGTAAACATTCCGGCCGGATTCTCACCGGTTGCTATACCTGATTTCAGCCAGAATTACTTCTTCCAACTGGATATTATCGGCGCGATTAATATGGGTTTAATGACAATTATCTTTACTTTTACTTTTGTTGAGTTATTTGATACTATGGGCACCCTTGTCGGTACAGCTAGCAAGGCTGGCCTTATGGATAAAAACGGGAAATTCCCTGGTATCGGCAAAGCGATGGCTGTCGATGCTACCGGTGTCAGCATTGGCGCATTGCTTGGTACCAGTACGATTACAGCCTTTGTTGAAAGCGCGGCTGGTGTTGGTGCGGGCGGCCGTACTGGTTTCTCGGCAATCGTTTGCGGCATTCTCTTTTTCCTGGCGCTGTTCTTTACGCCAATAGTAGGGCTTATCCCTGATGCTGCTACTGCTCCGGCCCTAATAATCGTAGGCGCCTTAATGCTTGAAGGTGTGCGTAAAATCGATTTCAGCGATTTTACTGAATCGCTGCCTGCCTTCCTAACTATTGTACTTATGCCCTTCACTTATAGTATTGCTAACGGTATTTCTGCCGGTCTGGTTATGTATCCGCTGCTCAAATTAATTACCGGACGCGGCCGTGAGGTTCACTGGATAGTCTACGTGCTGGCAGCACTGGTAATCGCAAGGTTTTTATTCTTAGCTGAATAACTATAAATAAAAATAAGGCCCGGATATCAAGAGTTTTCTTGATATCTGGGTTTAATAATAATAACCTTGTCAATAATAGGAGGAAAAAGATGAAAGTAGCTATTATTATGGGTAGTGATTCTGACTGGCCTATTCTTGAGCCGGCTGTAAAACTGCTTGCTGACTTTAAAATTGAGACAGAAGTTGTAGTTGCATCAGCCCATCGTACACCTGATAAAGTTCATACTTTTGCAGCCGGTGCAAAAGAGCGCGGTGTAAAAGCAATCATTGCTGCGGCCGGGGCAGCTGCTCATCTGCCAGGGGTAGTGGCTAGCTTTACGACACTTCCAGTAATCGGAGTACCGATAAATAGTACCTCATTAAACGGTTTGGACGCTCTGTTAAGTATTGTTCAGATGCCGTCCGGAATCCCGGTCGCGACTATGGCGGTAAACGGGGCCAAAAATGCAGCAATATTTGCTGCTCAAATTTTAGCAACTGAAAACCGAGAGCTTGCTGATAAGATGGTTCAATACCGTCAAGATATGGCGTTTGAGGTTGAGCAAAAGGCAGCCAAAGTATTGTCAAAACAATAAAATAGAAGGAGTTTTTAACCATGGCAAAATTGTTGTATGAAGGAAAAGCAAAGCAAATATTTGCAACCGACAATGAAAACGAGTACCTGGTATATTTTAAAGATGATGCTACCGCTTTTAATGGTGAAAAAAAGGGAACTATTCAAAGCAAAGGTATGCTGAATAACAAAATTTCCGCCTTTTTCTTTAATCTGCTTGCTGAAAATGGTATTCCGCATCACTTCATCTCTATGGTAAGCGACCGCGAAATGCTTGTAAAAAAGCTAGAGATTTTGAAAGTAGAAGTGGTTGTTCGCAACATTGCCGCTGGCAGCCTCGCTAAGCGAATCGGTTGGGAAGAAGGAACAAAACTGCCTACTACTATTTTAGAAATGTACTATAAAAATGATGAACTCGGCGACCCGCTGATTAATAATTATCATATCAAAGCAATGGGGTTAGCTACTGAAGCGCAAGTAGCTAAAATGGAAGAGTACGCTTTGAAAATTAATGAAGTTCTGACTGGATATTTGAAAGCCAAGAAAATTGAGCTGATTGATTTTAAATTAGAGTTTGGCCTAAATAACGGTGAAGTGATTCTTGGTGACGAGATTTCTCCTGATACCTGCCGTTTCTGGGATAGCGTGACTGGCGAAAAGCTTGATAAAGACCGTTTCCGCTGTGATCTGGGCAATGTGGAAGAAGCTTATAAAGAAGTGCTGCAGCGCTTAACTGGCGAGGCTGTATGATATGATATTAGACCTGGAGAACGACAAACTGCATGAGGAGTGCGGTGTTTTTGGCATTTATTCACGGCAGCATAATGTAACCCTTGATACCTATTGGGGTCTCTATGCCTTGCAGCATAGGGGTCAAGAGAGCGCCGGTATTGCGGTTACAGACGGAGCTTGGATGGACGTCCATCGCGGCATGGGACTGGTTAGCGAAGTGTTTCGCCACCAATTGCCGTATATGGAAAACCAGCATATTGCCATCGGTCACGTGCGGTATTCAACAACTGGTTCCAGTCTTTTAGTTAATACTCAGCCGCTAATGGTATCTTTTTCAGGCGGTCATTTAAGTTTGGCGCATAACGGCAATTTAACTAATGCCAGCAAGCTAAGGCTGAAGCTTGAGAAAACAGGAAGCGCTTTTCAAACCTCAATCGATAGTGAGGTTATTGTAACTTTGATTGCCAGATCCCGCAAGGAAAGAATTGAAGATAAGATTCTGGAAAGTTTGACGCATATTGAAGGTGCTTATTGTCTTGTGCTGATGACCGAGAACAAATTAATCGGTATTCGCGATCCGCATGGTTTCCGGCCGCTTTGCTTAGGAAAAGTCGGTGATGGTTGGGTGCTTTCTTCTGAATCATGCGCTTTAGATACCATCGGTGCTGAGTTTGTTCGTGATATCGAGCCCGGTGAAATGGTAGTCATTGATGATAAGGGCATAACATCAGCTAGGTTTGGCAGCGAAGACCGCCGGTCGTTATGTGTTTTTGAATATATTTATTTTGCCCGCCCCGACAGTGTTATTGATGGTCAAAGCGTCTACGCTGCCCGGTTCAAAATGGGCCGCGAATTGGCAAAAGAGAGCGGATTTAAGGCCGATATTGTTATTTCAGTGCCGGACTCGGGAACGACTGCCGCTTTAGGGTTTAGTTATGAATCTGGGATACCATTTGCCGAGGGCTTAATTAAAAACCGTTATATTGGCCGCACCTTTATCCAGCCAGATCAAAAGAAACGCGATCTTAGTGTACAGATAAAGCTAAATGCCGTAAAATCGGTAGTTAAGGGAAAATCAATAATAATGGTAGATGACTCAATTGTCCGAGGGACAACTAGCGGCAAAATTGTCCGCATGCTAAAAGAAGCCGGCGCCAAAGAAGTGCACATGTGCGTCAGCTCTCCGCCCATAGGCTTCCCTTGTTACTATGGCATCGATACTTCTGTCCGTAAGGAATTAATTGCTGCCAACAAACAGGTGGAAGAAATTAGACAGTATATAGGGGCAGATTCGTTACACTATCTCTCGCTTGATGGTCTGATGAAATCGGTTCCAAATATAAATCATCAAAAGATGTGCTATGCTTGTTTTAATTGTGATTACCCAGCTGATATTCCGTGTGAGGGCAATTGTGCAAGTAATAAGTTTGTTTTCGAGCAGGGCGCTAGGCGATAACTAGCTTAATCAACGTATGGGGAGAGTTTATTATGAACACTAAAGCAGGGAAGCCTTTGACATACCGTGAGGCCGGTGTTGATATTGATGCTGGAAACCGGGCAGTAGAATTAATGAAGAGCCATGTTAAAGCTACATATCGACCGGAGGTGCTCGGTCATATTGGCGGCTTTGGCGGATTATTCGCGCTTAATAATAAAAAATACAGCCAGCCGGTATTAGTATCGGGAACAGACGGCGTAGGGACAAAGCTTAGACTGGCTTTCATGCTGGATAAGCATGACACTATCGGTCAAGATGCAGTTGCAATGTGTGTTAACGATATACTGGTACAAGGTGCTGAACCACTCTTTTTCCTGGATTATCTTGCTGTGGGACGTTTAGAGCCTGAGAAAGTTGCTGCTATTGTCAGCGGTGTAGCCAAAGCATGCAGTGAGTCAGGCTGCGCTCTGATCGGCGGTGAAACAGCAGAAATGGCCGGCTTTTATGCCGACGGTGAATACGATATCGCCGGTTTCGCAGTCGGTATTGTAGACAGGCCTAAAATTATAACCGGTGAGAAGATTGTGCCAGGTGATGTGCTTATTGGTCTTCCTTCCAGCGGGCTGCATTCCAATGGTTACTCATTAGTTCGTAAAATTTGTTTTGACGTTAAGCAAATGTCGGTAAACGATTTTATTCCGGAACTTAACCGGACAATTGGTGAAGAACTGCTTACGCCTACCCGTCTTTATCCGAAAGTATGCCTGCCGCTAATTGAAAAATTTGATATCCGGGGCATGGTTCATATAACAGGCGGTGGATTCTATGATAATATACCGAGAATTCTGTCTGAAACAAGTTCAGTAGAGATCGATACATCTTCCTGGCCGCAACCACCGATTTTTAGACTGCTTAAGGAGTGGGGGCAAGTAGAATGGTCGGAAATGTACCGTACTTTTAATATGGGAATCGGCATGATTTTAGTCGTTCCTCAAGACCAAGCCGCCGCGCTTTTAGCGAGTTTAGAAGAAAATGACGAAAAAGGCTATATTATTGGTAAGGTCACAACCGGCAACAAAGAAGTTATCCTGAAAGGCGGCGCTTTCAATGGCTGATACCATTTTGGGGGTATTAGCATCGGGGCGTGGCAGCAACCTTCAAGCTATAATTGACGCTATACAGGCTGGCGAAATTAAGGCGAAGATTGGGGTCGTTATAAGCGATAAGCCGGATGCCAAGGCGTTAGAGCGGGCAAGTGAATATGGCATCCCGGCAATTTGCATTAATCGTAAGACGTTTGGCAGCAAGGCCGCGTTTGAAGAGGCTATAGCTGATGAGCTTAACAAGCATGAAGTAGAACTTGTAATATTAGCTGGCTTTATGCGCATTTTGGGATCTGATTTTATCAGCATGTTCAGCGGCCGGATTATGAACATTCATCCTGCCCTCCTGCCGGCATTCACCGGTCTGCATGCCCAGCAGCAGGCGATTGACTATGGTGTAAGAGTATCGGGCTGCACGGTGCATTTCGTTGACGAGGGAACAGATACCGGCCCAATAATTCTTCAACAAGCTGTTCCGGTGATGCCGGATGACACTGCCGATAAGCTTGCAGAGAGAATTTTAAAAGTCGAACATCTATTATACCCTGAGGCTGTTGCGCTTTATTGTGAGGGACGCCTCCGCTTGGACGGAAGAAAGGTCATTATTATAGATGAGGAGGAGCGCTAAATGGATATTAAACGAGCTTTGATAAGTGTGTCAGATAAAACTGGGGTAGTCGAATTTGCTCGTAAACTGCACGACTGCGGTGTCGAAATAATCTCGACCGGTGGTACAATGAAAGCGCTGCGCGATGCAGGTATACCGGTAACCTATGTCAGTGATGTTACAGGCTTTCCTGAAATCATGGATGGCCGGGTTAAGACTCTCAACCCTTATATTCACGGAGGAATTCTCGCTATTCGTGATAATCCTGCGCATGTGGATGCCATGAAGAAACATAATATTGGTGGCATTGACATGGTAGTGGTTAACCTTTACCCCTTCCGGGAGACAATTGCCAAACCCGAGGTTGAACTTGAAGAAGCAATTGAGAATATTGATATCGGCGGCCCGTCAATGATTCGAGCGGCAGCTAAGAATTACCGCTATGTAACGATTGTGGTCAATCCGGCTCGTTATTCGTCTATTGTGAAGGAGTTAACGGCCAATGGTGATATCTCGGAAGGAACACGAATGACTTTGGCGCATGAAGCTTTTGAGCATACTGCTGAATACGATGCCTGCATTGCCGACTATTTTGGAAATCAGCTTGGCGCAGGCAAGTTTCCCCGTACCCTTAATATGACTTGGGAAAAGGTCCAGAATCTGCGCTACGGCGAGAATCCCCATCAAAAAGCTGCTTTCTATCGGCAAAAGCATTATCAAGGCCCTGGAATTGCGAATGCTGAGCAATTGCATGGAAAAGAATTATCTTTCAATAATATTGTTGACCTTGAGGCTGCATATTCCCTGGTCGCCGAATTCGACAAGCCGGCGGCAGCCATCATAAAACATACTAATCCCTGTGGAACCGGAATCGGCAACGATTTGGCTGAGGCTTACAGCAAGGCCTATCAGACCGACCCTGTATCGGCCTTCGGCGGTATTGTCGCTCTTAACCGGCTAGTAGACAAAGCCACTGCTGAAAAAATCAGCGAACTTTTTGTTGAGGCAGTAATCGCTCCTTCTTATGAGAAGCAAGCTCTTGACATCCTAAGCCAGAAAAAGAATATTCGTCTGCTATCTGCCGCTATGCCAGAGCAGGGTGCTACCAAGTTGGATATTAAAAAAGTGTCTGGCGGTATCTTGGTTCAGGGAGCCGATGTAGCTGATGCTGACCGGGTCGATATGAAGGTTGTAACCAAGCGGCAGCCAACAGCTGAGGAGTGGGAGCAGCTCTTATTTGCCTGGAAGGTTGTAAAGCATGTAAAATCTAACGCCATCGTTGTTGCCAGCGGTAATCAAACACTGGGTGTAGGCGCCGGTCAAATGAATCGGGTTGGTTCAGCTAAAATCGCGCTGGAGCAGGCCGGAGATAAGGCAAAGGGAGCGGTATTATCCTCAGACGCGTTTTTCCCGTTCCGCGATACTTTAGACGCTGCCGCTAAAGCCGGCATAACTGCTATAATTCAGCCGGGCGGTTCGGTAAGAGACGAAGAATCTATACAAGCTGCCGATGAACATGGTATTGCTATGGTGTTTACCGGTATGCGACATTTTAAACATTAAGGGGTGTTATTTTGCGCGTATTAGTTATTGGCAGTGGCGGACGTGAGCATGCCTTAGTCTGGAAATTGGCCTCAAGTCCACGCGTAGAAAAGTTGTACTGTGCCCCTGGCAATCCGGGGATAGGGGAAATAGCTGAATGTGTCAAACTTGATATAAACGATAATATGGCGCTTGTCAGATTTGCCAGCGAGCATAAGATTGATCTTACTGTTGTGGGACCGGAAGCGCCGCTTGCTAACGGCATAGTTGATCAATTTACCGCCAATGGTCTTAAGATTTTTGGCCCGACACAACAAGCAGCATTAATTGAGGGCTCTAAGTCCTTTGCGAAGGACTTAATGGAAAAATATAATATCCCAACTGCTGGTTATGCGGTGTTTACCGACGCAGAATCAGCCAAAGCGTATATTAAGCAGCATGGAGCGCCAGTTGTTGTAAAAGCCGATGGGCTTGCTGCCGGTAAGGGCGTAATTGTTGCTATGACAATCGAAGAGGCACTGAGCGGTATCGACGCCATAATGTGTGATAAAGCATTCGGCGCGGCCGGCAGCCAAGTCGTGGTTGAAGATTATCTTTCAGGCGAAGAAGCCTCGGTACTGGCTTTTACCGATGGCAAAACAATAGTGCCAATGGTTGCGGCTCAAGATCATAAGCGGATTTTCGATGGTGACAAGGGTCCTAATACCGGCGGCATGGGTGCGTACGCTCCGGCTCCGGTTGTTACAGATGCCATCATGCAGCAGGTTGTTGCAGAGGTTCTGCAGCCGGCTATTGCTGCCATGGAGAAGGAAGGATGTCCTTACCGAGGCTGCTTATACGCAGGCTTAATGATTAATGCGGACGGGCCTAAAGTTATTGAATTTAATGCCAGGTTTGGCGATCCCGAGACACAGGTTGTGTTACCGCTGCTTGAGTCGGATCTTACTGTGATAATGGAAGCCTGTATTGACGGCAATCTGGCTGATACCGAAGTCAAGTGGAAAGACGGTGCGGCAGTTTGTGTAGTATTGGCAGCGCAAGGCTATCCGTCTGCTTATCGTAAAGGCGATGTTATCAGCGGTCTGAATCAAGCGACTGAGCAAGGCGCACTAATTTTTCATGCCGGAACAGCAAAGCCTGGCGAGCATATAACTACGAGCGGAGGACGGGTCTTGGGTGTAACGGCTGTGGCATCTGACCTGTTGAATGCAGTGAATAAAACATATGATGCCGTAGGCAGGATCACGTTTAACGGTATGCAATATCGTCGTGATATTGCATACCGGGCGTTAAAGAAATAAGAAAAAAGGAAGTGACGGTACTAATTGTGCCGTCACTTCCATTTGTTCCCTTAGATGCAGAATTACATTTGGTGAACACTATTATTATCAATAATAAAAAGCAGGTGGAAGAAATGAGCAAAACTTCTGAGGCGAACATAGTCTGGATAGTTAGTTTTCAAATCGATGAAACTGGTCGGTTTTTAGATTACGAAATTGACCAGCTTGATTTGCATGACCACCCTGAGGTTGGGGCTAAGTTGACCACGCTAATTGGGAAGGGTGTATTTACTTCAGCAGAAGAAGCCAAGGTTTGGGCTGAAAAACAATTTGCTAGTCGATCGGGCTGTTCTGGCTGTGGTTGCGGGGGCTGCTGCCACGAAAAGTAATCATGGCTGGCGGGACAGGCCGTTAAATGGTAAAATCTATATGAGAATACTTCCTTGAGAGGATGGCAGAATGGAAAATGTAGGTTGGGTAGAATGGTTGGGCTACTTTTCATCGGTACTTGTAGCGATATCGCTGATGATGTCATCGCCGATGAAACTAAGGTGGTTAAACTTAGCAGGGGCGATTTGTTTTACTTTTTACGGAGTTATGATAAAAGCTTACCCTATAGCAGCAATTAACTTGCTTCTCATCTTTATTAATTCTTATCATCTTTATAATCTCTATACTGGCGAAAATAATAAGATTAGTTAAGGATAGGAGTGAATTTACATCAAGTGTTTAATATTAGGCGGTAGAAATGTCATAATTGGTCGCGGTGCACTTGAAAAGGTCAAGAGTATCCAAGCAGAGAGAGCGTTTATTGTGACCGGCGGCAGTTCAATGTTTAAGAGCGGGGTTATTGATAAAATTGAAAATTTGCTGCAGCAAAGTAAATGTCAAACGTATGTTTACTCTGGAATCAAGAAGAACCCTGATACCAGGGATGTTTTGGGCGGACTGAGCAAGATGCGTGACTTTAAACCGGATTTGCTGATTGCAGTCGGCGGCGGCTCGCCTATTGACGCGGCGAAGGTAATGGCTATTATGTATGAAAATCCTAAAATAACTTTTGATAATATATTATCAGTCACGCTGCCTCAACAGCGAACTGCGTTAAAGTTTGCCGCAATTCCAAGCACTTCGGGCACCGGCAGTGAAGTAACAAGGGCGGCAGTTATAACATTTCGCGAAAGCCAGATTAAAATCGGAATCAAAACACCGGCCTTTATTCCGGACATTGCAATTTTGGATGCTGAACTTACAATGACAATGCCTGATAATGTGGTTGCTGAGACCGGCATGGATGCAATGACTCACGCTGTTGAATGTTATATAAACAATAATTTAGATGATTTTGCCGAATGTATGGCAAGAAGTGCCGTTGAAGGGTTATTTGCCTTTCTACCGGTTTCCTACCAGGAAAAAACTGCCGAAAGCCGTGAAAAGGTTCACCATTATCAATGCCTGGCCGGAATTGCTTTTGATAATGTTGGTCTGGGAATGGCCCATGGTATTTCTCACGCTATCGGCGGAATGTTTGATCTCGGTCATGGTCTTATTAATGCTATTGCCTTGCCTTATATCCTTGAATACAATGCCCAGGATCCTGCGGTAAAAGCAAAACTAGACCGGTTAGCCCGTAGTATTAGCCAGCCCGATTTTTGCGCCGCTATAAAAAACTTGAATAAGGGTCTCAAAACACCTACATGCTTTAGAGAAGCAGGAATATCTAGGCAGCTTTTTGAGGATAATTTTAAATTATTGGTAGAGAATTCTCTAAAGGGTTCAACAAGAGTAAATCCGGTCAAAGTGTCAGCGGGCGATATGGCTGATTTACTCACCTCGATTTTTCACGGAAAATTTTAAAAAGGGCGTGAGCATATGATCTTAGTAAGCGCCTGTCTGTTGGGACTAGATACTAAATATGACGGCAAATCTAACGCTAATGAACTAATTATTAGATATGGCTGTCGGGGGAAGTATATACCTGTTTGCCCTGAACAGCTTGGCGGCTTACCGACTCCAAGGCTGCCTGTTGAAATAATCGGCGGAACAGGCGATACTGTTTTGGAGTGCAAAGCTAAAGTGCTAGAAAACTCAGGCCGGGAGGTTACCTGTCAATTTAAAGCAGGGGCAGAGCAAATATTAAAAATCGTTAGCACCGTTCCAATTAGTGCGGCTATTCTAAAAGAACGAAGTCCGTCCTGTGGGGTAAATCAGATCTACGATGGTACTTTTTCTCATATAGTAAAGCAAGGCCGGGGTATAACCGCCGCCGCGCTGAAAAAAACGGGAATAAAACTGGTTTCAGAAGAAGAACTTACGGAAGAAAGGCTGCTGCAGCTGCTTGCGGATGATTAAGTTATAAACTATTTTGGTGGTGTGTTTATTATGGAAATGATTTCAGTAATGGCTGTTAACATTGCGGCAAGTATTGGCCTTTTAGTGGGGATTGGGCTTACGCTTATTAATTTACCAGGCAATATCGTTATTTTGCTGCTTGCCTTGGGATATGCGGTTTATGACGGGTTTATCCATATAACTTTTCAAACATTATTTATCGTATTCACGTTATTTATTGCCGGGGAAGTAGTTGAATTTATTGCCGGCGCCGTAGGGGCAAAAAAGGAAAAAGCATCTTCACGAGCTATGCTAGCGGCAGTTGTAGGAGCAATAATCGGTGGTATTATCGGAACCGGGCTGCTTCCTGTTATCGGGTCGGTGCTTGGGGCAATAACCGGTGCTTACGGAGCTAGCTATATAGCAGAGTATTCGAAAGCCGGTAACGCTGAACATGCCCGTCGGGTGGGGATAAGTGTCATGAAAGGCCAAGCTGTCGGTATGATCTTCAAGATTGTTATGGCCGTCGGAATGGTGGCTTTGATAGTTTTAGAAATGCCGTGGGGGTTATAAGAAGAAAGGGATTTGCGCCCTAGCGGGCGGCAAATCCCTTTTGTTTATCTAACCCTCAATTACTTTTGCGATTCTTTCCAAGCCTTTTATGATATTTTCACGCGAAGTAGCATAGGAGAGTCGCAAATATTCCCCGGTTTCACCTTTGTTTCGGGCTCCAAAGGCAGTACGTGGCAGCACCGCAACATCGCCGTTATACAAGATATGTTTTTGCAGTTCTTTTGAGTTTGTGAAGCCAAGATTACTGCACGCCTCGGTTACATTCGGAAAAACATAGAAGGCTCCATTAGGATTTTTACAGGTGACTCCTTTGATGCTGTTGAGACCGGCGACAATCAAATCGCGGCGAGCTTTGAATTCAGCAACCATTGCGTCAACAAAATCTTGGGGCCCGGTGAGAGCCTCAATACCAGCATACTGAATAAAGGTATTGGTGCATGACTCGCAATTTGTTTCCAGACGGGCAATCTGGGCTGCCAGCTCGGCATTCATAACGCCGTAGCCTAAACGCCAACCGGTCATCGCATAAGTTTTTGAAAACCCGTCAAGAATTATTGTTCTTTCTTTCATGCCTGGTAAGGCGCTGATGCTGATAAACTTTCCAGAATAAATTATCCGGCTGTATATTTCATCTGAGAGCACCCATAAGTTATGCTTGACGGCCAGTTTAGCAATTTCTTTGAGATCATCATCGCTTAACATGCCGCCTGTCGGGTTCTGAGGGCTATTCAGAATGATGAGCTTAGTCTTGGGGGTAATTAAGGTTTGCAGGTGTTTTGTATCAAAAGTAAAATCTTTTTCTTCAAGCAGGGGAGCAGGTACAGGAACACCGCCGACAAAATTGATTACCGATTCATAGATAGGAAACCCCGGATTGGGATAGATTACTTCATCGCCAGGATTAACAAGGGCATGGATAGTGTAGTAAATAATAGGTTTACCGCCGGGAGTGACAACTATTTCGTTTGGAGAAACCGGAATACCGCGAGTTTTGCCAACATAATGAGCAATCGCTTCCCGCAGTGGTAGAATACCAGCTGAGGGGCCATAATGAGTGTAGTTTTGCTCAATGGCTTTTATACAAGCCGTCTTAATGTTTTGCGGAGTGTCAAAATCAGGTTCGCCAATAGCGAAACTCAGAATGTCGCGGCCATCAGCCTGTAATTTATTAACTTCGGCCAGTACCTCAAAAGCATTCTCTGTTCCTAAGCGACTTAGACGTTCGGCAATATTCATGATAAATGATAACCCCCCTACTGTATAGTTATAATTATGATAAATTAGGCAAATATATAAGCAGTTCCTGCTCTGTATGCGAAAATTCTGACATTAATTTCGCCCAGGTAGGAAAGCTGAAAGTGGGTTAGCATTATCCTGATAATAATGTAATATTCCGCGGGCAATGGTTTCTGCTAGCAGCTTTTGATAGTCCGGGGAATTAAGTTGGGTCAAATTAGTGGGTTGGTGATATACCCGACCTCGACTAAGGCAGCAGGAACTTTATTGCGTTTGAGGACGAAATAATTGCCGGGATTTGCTGTTTTGGGAGAGGGGATTACATTGTACAGTTCATTCTGGATTGAGTTTGCTAGCAGCTTACTGGATTCCGACCGCGGGGCATAAAAAGATTCGGCACCAATTTTTTTGCTGTTTGAATTAGAGTTTGCATGGATACTGATAAACAGGTCAGCATCTGATTCTTCGACTAGCTCTACCCGGGCCGCTAAATCACGATGATAACGCCCCTTTATCTTGGTATTATCGCATAACCCGCTTAGATCGGTATCGCAATCGCGGGATAAGATAACTTTGGCACCATAGCTATTAAGCGCGGTTTTTAATTCAAGGGCTATTGCAAGATTAATGTTTTTTTCTTCAACACCCGGCCGGTTTGCGCCTGGATCAATGCCGCCATGGCCGGCGTCGACAATAATAATTCTGCCTTCCAGTGGTGAACGATTCATTGCGCTGCAAGCCAAAATGCTTGTTAGGACAAAACCTACTACCAGAAAAATAACCAGCATGCGTTTTGTAATGTATAATATAGGCATTTTATCACCTCAGTTAAGGTATATGCATCGAGTGACTATTGGAAAACAATCTCTGACAGATTATTGCTCAAAAAAGCTACATTTTGCAAGGAAAATATTTCTTAGCAAGGAGGGGATTTATTATTCGTGGAGAATACTTATTCACAACTAAATAAATAATAATTAGTTCTGTAATAAAATTTATGGAGGTTAAGAAAAGATTATGGCTTTTAAAATCAATGATAATGTATCTTGGGTTGGTAAAATAGACTGGGAATTAAAGAAGTTTCATGGTGAAGAATACTCCACTCATAAAGGTTCAACCTATAACTCGTATCTAATACGTGATGAAAAAATTGTTCTTATCGATACCGTATGGGCCCCATTTGCCGAAGAATTTGTACATAACTTGCGCAAAGAGATTGACTTGAACAAGATTGATTATATAATTGCTAATCATGGTGAGGTTGATCACAGTGGTGCCTTAACAGAATTGATGAAGTATATCCCTAATACGCCAATCTATTGTACTGCTAACGGTGTAAAGTCAATAAAAGGGCAATACCACCAAGACTGGAATTTCCAAGTCGTTAAAACAGGTGACCGATTGAATATTGGCTCCAAAGAATTGGTATTTATTGAAGCACCGATGCTGCACTGGCCGGATACTATGTTTTGCTATTTAACCGGAGACAATATTTTGTTCAGTAACGATGCTTTTGGCGAGCATTTTGCCTCTGAGTCAATGTATAATGATTTAGTAGATCAGGCTGAATTATTTGCGGAGTGCCAGAAGTATTATGCCAATATCTTGACTCCATTTAGTAAAATGGTAGAGCGGAAAATTAAAGAGGTAGTGGGCATGAATCTGGATATTAACATGATTTGCCCCAGTCACGGAGTTATTTGGCGCGATAATCCATTGCAGATTGTCGAAAAGTATCTCCAATGGGCAGCCGACTATCAAGAAAACCAAATTACCATAATTTATGATACTATGTGGAATGGAACCCGCAAGATGGCTGAGAATATTGCCAAAGGCATTAGAATGGCCGATGACAAGGTAACGGTAAAGCTTTACAATTCGGCTCGCCGCGATAAAACAGACATCATGTCTGAGGTTTTTAAATCTAAAGCTATTATAGTCGGTTCGCCAACCGTCAACAAAGGCGTTCTGTCATCAGTAGCCGCTGTCTTGGAAGAAATAAAAGGACTTGGTTTTAGGAATAAAAAGGCTGCAGCTTTTGGAGCTTATGGCTGGAGCGGCGAATCGGTAAAAATAATTACTAATTGGCTTAAGGAAAGTAAATTTGATGTCGTTAACGATGGTTTAAACCTGTTCTGGAATCCAGATGATAACGGCGAGGAAGCATGTATTAACTTCGGCAAGGAGATTGCGCTCAAGTATTGAATAAATCAAGCAGTCTAGCGAGACTAGGCTGCTTTTTGCATTAAAGCTAATTTTAAATATTGTTGTAAAGTTAAGAATATCATATAGCATGAAAAACAATGAGGAGCGATAATAGATGCCATTTATCGATTTACATTGCGATACAATTATGGGCCTTATGGAAGCGGGGCCAGAGGTGATGCTAAAAAACAATAATCTAAAAATCGATGTTTCAAAGCTTAAAGCAGGCGGAGCATTAGCACAGTTTTTTGCACTTTTCATTGACATAAAAGAGTGCGAAAACCCACTCGAATATGGTTTAAAGATGCTCGACCGCTTCTATAATGAAATTGAAAATAACAGCGCTGATTTAGCGTTAGCGTTAAACTATCAAGATTTTAGACGAAATAGTTTAGAGAACAGGATATCAGCGTTTCTTACAATCGAAGAGGGCGGTGTTCTTAAAGGAGAAATGGCCAATCTCCGCAACTTCTATCGCCTAGGGGTGCGTCTGATAACACTAACTTGGAATTACCCAAATGAGTTAGGTTTTCCTAATATTAAGGAAGAGTATCGCAGTCGTGGTTTAACGCCGTTTGGCTGTGCTGTTGTAAGCGAGATGAACAGGCTTGGGATGATTATTGATGTGTCGCATCTATCCGACCAGGGATTTTATGATGTAGCCCGACTGTCATCCAAACCGTTTGTTGCTTCTCATTCTAATGCCCGGTCGGTTACTAACCATTCGCGCAATTTAACTGACGATATGATAAGGGTGTTAGCCGAAAAAGGCGGCGTTGTTGGCATAAATTTTGCCCGCGATTTTCTAGGCTCGCAGGACATTAGCCGTATTAACGATATGGTAAAACATATAAAACATATAATAGACGTCGGCGGTATTGAAACGGCGGCAGTAGGCTCTGATTTCGACGGGATCGATCCGGAGCTTGAAATAATTGATTTTAGCGAAATGAAAAAGCTGGCTGACGCTTTAGAACAGAATAATTTTAATTCCGGTCAAATCGACAAAATTTGCCATGCGAATGCCCTAAGGGTTATTAAAGACTGCTTATAGTCGCAATTGCCCTAGTTTCCTGGTTGACAGTATTTTTATTGCTTCCTATAATAGTAATTATAGGTTGTTAGGCTTCGCCCTGTATGCGGCGAGAACAGTGTTGAATTTTGGGAGGATTATAATGGCCATTACCCGTCTGAATGAAAACTATACAGATTCACGCACCAAGCGCCAGCAAATACTTGATGCAGCCTACGAGGTTTTTTCGCATAAAGGATATCACCGAGCTACAGTTGATGAAATAATAGCGCTGGCTGATACTGGCAAAGGTACGGTTTACAATTATTTTGTCAATAAAGAGCAGTTGTTTTATACTTTAATTAAAGAGCGCAGTGCTCCGTTTGAAACAACCCTGCAGCAAATAGTCGACTCCCAGATTCCGCCGCTGACGAAAATAGAGGTCATTATTAAGGAGTACATAGCCTTTTATGCGGTAAATGCTGATTTGTGGCGTGTAATGATGCACGAAGTTCGTGGTTTGGGCCGTGAAGGGTATTCTAATTTTTCTCAAGCGCAGCGTGATAAGTACCGTGATTGGTTTAGGTCTACTGTTGGCATGATAGAGATAGTGCTTAATGAGTGTATTGCGGCGGGGGACATACGCCAATGCGATGCTAATATGGCAGCTTATGCGCTATTTAGTGTAATTGTTATGTCTGTATTTCAAAAGTTTGTAAGTGATGATATAGACACGACGGCAAAGATGATAAGCAATGTGTTTTTATATGGAGTGACAAATAGATAAGAAAAACCTGACCTAAGAATAGGTCAGGTTTTTTAGCGCCTTTTACCAGGCTGGGGATACTGAGCCTTTGAAGTGTTCTTGGATGAACTTTTTAACTTCATCAGACTGGTATGCCTTAACTAATTTCTGTACAGCCGGATTATCTTTATTGGCAGCCTTTACCGCAATTAAATTAGCGTATGGAGAATTTAAGTCCTCTAAAGCGATTGCGTCTTTATTGGGGATAAGGCCGGCTGTCATAGCATAATTGGTATTGATTGCCGCGAAGTCGATATCATCTAATGAGCGAGGTATCTGAGCGGCCTCAAGTTCTTTAATTTTAAGATTTTTCGGGTTTTCAGCAATATCTGTTACTGCCGCACTGATGCCGACATTTGGTTTGAGTTTGATAAGACCGAGTTTCTCTAATAGTAAGAGGGCACGGCCACCGTTAGTTGGGTCATTAGGGATGGCAACAACTGCGCCAGCCTGTATTTCATTTAGACTTTTAATTTTTTTGGAGTAAATACCCATTGGAAAAATTACTGTCTTGGCAACCGATACTATATCATAGTTACGATCCTGAATGATATTATCAAGGTAAGGCTGATGCTGGAAACTATTAGCGTCGATATCGCCTTGGAATAAAGCGACATTAGGCTGGATATAGTCGTTAAATTCTATTACCTCAATTTTAAGACCGTCTTTTTCAGCTACTTTCTTTACTACGTCCATGACTTCGGCATGGGGACCGGCGGTAACGCCGACTTTTAAGGGCTTATCTGCGCCGGGAGTGCTCTGTTTACTGCAACCGGCGGTTATACCTAGTGCAAACAGGAGTACGAGCAGAACAGCAGTCAGTTTAGTGAATTTTTTCATCGTAGGCCTCCTGATTAAAATGCCGGAACGATAGCGCCGTTATACTTTTCATTGATGAATTTTTTTACTTCTTCGGATTTTAATACGTTTACAAGTTTTTGGATTTCAGGTCTGGTTTCGTCACCTTTGCGAACAACCAATATATTTACGTAAGGAGAATCTTGCTGTTCAATAAACAAAGCATCTTTGGTTGGAACCAGCTTGGCTTCAAGGGCGTAGTTGGTATTGATAACAGCCGCATCGACATCTTCAAGCGAACGGGGAAGCTGCGGAGCTTCAAGCTCACGGATTTTAATATTTTTTGGGTTTTCAGTAATATCAGTTACAGTAGCTTCGATAGTTACGCCTTCTTTAAGTTTAATAAGACCGGCTTTGGCTAGAAGCGCTAAAGCACGGCCGCCATTAGTCGGGTCATTCGGGATAGCGATTTGAGCGCCATTTTTAATATCGTTTAGGTTTTTTAAGGTTCTCGAGTATACGCCCATTGGTTCGATGTGGATACCGGCAGCATTAACTAACTGCAGATTGCGTTCAGTGCTGAATTTATCAAGGTACGGAGTGTGCTGGAAGAAGTTTGCATCAAGTTCCTTGTCAGCTACTGCTAGGTTGGGACGAACATAATCAGTCATTTCAACAATTTGAAGGTCGACGCCTTCTTTGTCAAGCATTGGTTTAATGAAATTAAGAATTTCGGAATGCGGAAGAGGTGTTGCACCGACTTTTACGACGGTCTTGCCGGCAGGAGCCGCAGGTTTATTGCTGCTACAGCCAGCAAATAAGACAGACAATGATACCAGAGCAATTACTAACAGTACAATTTTCTTCATTAAAATAGCCTCCTATTAATTTAATTTATCGGTATGGATTGAGATCCTTACGCACGAAGTTTTTGCAGTCGTTCAACCGCAGTCTTTAAAGTAGACATCTCTTTACAGAAGCAGAAGCGGACAAACTTTTTGCCGTCAGGGGTCTCATTGCGGTAAAAGCTTGAACCGGGTACTACAGCTACGCCAATCTTCTCGGCTAGAAACTTGGCGAAGGCGACATCATCATCATAACCGAACGGTGTAATATCAGCCATGATGTAGTAAGCGCCTGCGGGGGAGATACAGTTAAACCCAAGCTTAGTTAGTTCGCTAAGCAGATAATCGCGCCGCTCGCGGTAGAATTCAGAAAGTCCATGATAATATTCTGTTGGGAACCGCATCGCCTGGGCGGCGGCTGTTTGGAGTGGAGCAGCTGCGCCAACGGTCAGGAAATCGTGAACCTTTCGGATTGACTGAGTGATTTCCGGTGATGCGGTAACGAAACCAATTCGCCAGCCGGTAACACTGAAAGTTTTAGAGATACTGTTAATGGCTACTGTGCGGTCAGCCATACCTGGCAAAGTCCAGAGCGGAATATGTTTTGCATTATCGTATAAAATGTGCTCATAAATTTCATCAGTGATTGCTAAGGCATCATGCTTAATGCATAAGTCGGCTATTAGTGTCAGCTCGTCGTGGGTGAATACTTTGCCAGTCGGGTTATTAGGAGTATTGATGATGATTGCCCTGGTACGGTCGGAAAATGCTGCCCGGAGTTCATCATAATCAAAACTGAAAGATGGTGGCTTGAGCTTAATGTATTTTGGGGTTGCTCCGCAGAGAATTACATCAGGTCCATAGTTTTCGTAAAAGGGTTCAAAAATAATAACTTCTTCTCCAGGATTGACGGTAGCTAAAAGTGTCGCTATCATTCCTTCAGTTGATCCGCAGCAAACAGTTATTTGGCGCTCAGGATCAAGATCTACTTTATAATCACGTTTTGTTTTCCAGGCAATTGAGTCTCTTAGCGCTTTAGTTCCCCATGTAATTGCATACTGATTATGGTCAGACCAAATTGCGTCAACAGCAGCCTGCTTAATTTCGTGCGGAGCAGGAAAGTCGGGAAATCCCTGCGCCAAGTTAACTGCATTGTGGGCGGCGGCGATGCGGGACATTTCCCTAATAACCGATTCAGTAAAGTGACTGGCTTTTTCTGATGCGAATTTTAATTGCAAATCGCTCGGCGTGGTGGGCACGATAACAGCTCCTCTTTGGGATTTATTTTTTATTAAGCCGGCGGGCGAAATAGTCGCCGCAGGATTGAACTATCTGTACTTGGGCAATCAAGATGATTACAGTGGCTAGCATGATATCTACCCTAAACCGTTGGTAGCCATATCTAATGGCCAAATCGCCTAAGCCGCCTCCGCCGACAGCACCGGCCATAGCTGAGTAACCAATCAGACTGATGATAGTCAATGTAAGACCTAAAACGATTGAAGGCATTGCTTCAGGAATTAGTACCTTAGAAATTATCTCGCGCGGCGATGCGCCCATCGCCTGAGCCGCTTCAATCAGACCATAGTCAACTTCTTTGAGGGCTGATTCAACAACTCTGGCCAAAAACGGTATAGCGGCAATACTTAAAGGAACGATGGCTGCTTCTGTTCCGATAGATGTTCCTACAATTAAACGGGTTAATGGAATTATTGCAACCATCAAAATGATAAACGGTGTTGAGCGGGTCGCGTTAACGATAGATCCCAAGATACGGTTAAACGGTATGTTTTCCAAGATATGCCCTTTATCAGTTGTAACCAGAATAACGCCTAACGGAACTCCCAGGATTATTGAAATAATTGTTGATGCGGCTACCATATAAGTTGTTTCCCAAAGAGCGTTACCCAGCAACACGATTATCTCTTGCGACATAACCAATCACCTCTATTCCTAATTCTCGGGTCTGCAAATAGTTCAAAGCATTTTGAATACTGTTTTGTGAGCCGGATAATTCAATTATTAAGGTGCCAAACGGAGTATTCTGAATATGGTCTATATTGCCGTACAGGATACTGGCGTCCACATTGAAGCGGCGAATCATGCTTGCGATAATCGGCTCTTCGGTAGAATGACCAAAGAAGGAAATCCGCAGAACCAAATTACTTTCAGGCAAAGGTACCGGTGAAAAAGATATATCTGCCAGGATATCCGGCAAGTCGTGATTAATAATTGAGCTGATAAACTCCCGGGTTGTATCTGCCTGCGGCTTGGTAAAGATATCGATTACATTGCCTTGCTCAATAATACCGCCATTTTCGATAACAGCTACCCTGTCACAAATTTCTTTAATAACATTCATCTCATGAGTTATAAGAACAATAGTAAGATTTAGTTTTTGATTTATGTTTTTTAACAGTTTGAGGATAGACTTTGTTGTCTGAGGATCTAGGGCCGATGTTGCTTCATCGCAAAGCAATACTTTCGGATTATTGGCCAGCGCCCGGGCGATGCCGACCCGCTGTTTTTGACCGCCGCTTAGTTGTGCTGGATACTGGTCTCTTTTATCAGCCAGACCAACTAAGTCAAGCAGATGGTTTACTTCTTTTTGGATAGTTTCTTTGCTTGCTCCGGCCAGCTCAAGGGGGAACGCAACATTATCAAATACAGTCCTTGAAGAGAGGAGATTAAAGTGTTGGAAAATCATTCCAATCTTTTTGCGGGCGTCACGTAGTTTTTGCTCAGACATTTCAACAAGGTTTTGACCGTCGACGATAACGCTGCCTTCGGTAGGACGCTCTAGCATATTTATACATCTGATCAAAGTGCTTTTACCGGCGCCGCTTTTACCGATAACGCCGAAAATTTCACCTTGGTTAATATTGAGATTAACTCCGTCTAGCGCCGGAACAGGACCATTAGCGCCTTTATAAACCTTTTTTATGCCGGTCAACTTAATCATTTATAATTGCTCCTTTCAATCCTTAAACTAAGAATAGAAAAACGTTTCTTCACAAATGAAGAAACGTATAATAGACTACGCTACTCTTCATCTGCCAGGATTAATCCTGTAGGAATTGGCACCG
The DNA here is from genome assembly GCA_012523975.1 of Veillonellaceae bacterium. Classification (NCBI taxonomy): domain Bacteria; kingdom Bacillati; phylum Bacillota; class Negativicutes; order Veillonellales; family Veillonellaceae; species Veillonellaceae bacterium. The sequence continues at coordinate 13,757 of JAAYSF010000075.1, read as the reverse complement.
TTTTCGCTTATGAAAGCGAATGGTTGCCGCGGCGTCATTGGGCCAGTCCCTCAGCCAACTCTTGATGAAAGTAAATCAGTATTCAGTTGATAGAAATAATAATAGCACTATTAGAAAAGCGGTGTCAAGGGTTTTTAAAAATAAAGTTATGATTTCACAAATTAAAGAATAAAAGTAATAAAGCAGGAAAATATTAGATTTAGAACGAAATGATAGAACAATATAGGGCATTATTGAAAAGGAGCGTATGGACATGTCTGTTAATCCTAAGCTTAAGGATGCATTGACCGATCAACTGGCTAAGGCCATTTTATTGTTGAAGAATGAGGAAGAATGCTATCAATTCTTTGAAGATATTTGTACAATCAGTGAATTAAAGGCATTAGCCCAACGGTTGGAAGTAGCCCGCATGCTAAAATTTGGTCATACTTATGATGATATTGTTGCCAGGACGGGAGCCAGTACTGCAACCATCAGTCGTGTCAAAAGGTGCCTACATTATGGTGCGGACGGTTATAAGATTGTTTTAGAACGCTTGGGAGATCAGCAGCCTTAAGACTACTGCTGAAAGAACAGAAAGGTTGGAACATTAATGAACAATGAAGCATTTGTACCAAAAATTCCTTACGGGACAAGAGATCTGTTACCACGGGATGCTAACCGCAAGCGTAATATTGAAGCTTCATTTAGTAAGCTTTTTGCCGGTTGGGGCTACGACGAAGTTGTCACACCGACTTTTGAATATTTGGAAACGTTAACGGTGGGGAGCTCCGGTGACCTTCAGAATAATATGTTTAAATTTCTTGATAAAAACAATCGCATATTAGCGCTCAGACCGGATATGACTACACCAATCGTCCGAGTAGCCGCAACTAGGCTGCGGGAGAATACTCTGCCGTTAAAAATCTTTTACTTAACAAATGTTTTTCGGTATGAGGAAGCGCAAGCTGGGCGTCAATGCGAATTTTACCAGGCCGGCGTAGAATTATTAGGCCGTTCGGAGGCCACAGCCGATGCCGAAGTTATAGCTCTTGCTATCGAGGCGATGCTTGAGGCCGGACTGACTAATTTTCAGGTTAGTTTAGGGCAAGTCGAGTTTATCAATGGTATTATGAATGAATATCAACTAACGTCGGCTCAGCGCCAGGCTGTTAAACAAGCCTTGGTTAATCGCGACTTAGTTGGATTAGGTGAAATTCTGAGCAATAGCGGGCTCTGCCCTGCCGCCCAAAAATTGCTTAAGCAAGTACCCGTTCTTCATGGACGTGAAGATATGCTAAGCCAATCTTATAGCATGATTACTAATGAAACCAGCCGGAAGGCGCTTGATAACCTTAGTGAAATATACAGTATCTTAAAAAATTACGGAGTAGGAAAATATGTAAATTTTGATTTAGGAATTATTCGTAATTTTGAATACTATACTGGAATGGTTTTTGAGGGATATACGCCAGGTTTAGGATTTCCTTTATGCGGGGGCGGCCGATATGATAGAATGGCCGGATCGTTTGGTGCTGACTGGCCGGCAACAGGCTTTGCTTTAGGAATAGAAAGAATTATGCTCGCTATGGAGCGCCAAGGTATAGCTATGTCTCCGGATTCAAAAGATATTTATATTGGGTGGAGCGAGGGTATGCTTAAGGAGGCTATAGCTTATGCCGAAGAACAGAGGCGGGGCGGTAAGATTGTTGAACTAGCTCTAATTCCCCAATCGCAGGCTGAAGCGGCCTCAATGCAAGTTTCTAAGGGTTATGGGAAACTAGTTTATATAGGTGATTAAATTAATGCTAAATCGAGTGAAGCAAGTTGCTGCGGCGCTTACTGCTAAGATAACAGACAAAGACCGAATTTTTATTGCCAAACATCTTAATGAGCGGGAACAAAAACTATTTTGGGGCATGAATTTGCCGGATCAAAGACACGCGCTCAATGTTGCCTATTCAGCACTTAAACTTGCTTTGGGGCAGCCGCAGATTAACAGCACGATATTAATTAAAAGCGCGCTGCTGCATGACGTTGGTAAAGTAAAAGGTGATGTCAGCACTATTGATAAAATACTGACTGTTATTGCGCATAAGCTTAACGGTAAATGGGCTAAACAGTGGGGTAGAGCAGGGAAGGGCACTATACTAAATAATATGCGCCACGCTTTTTATATATACTTTCATCATCCTGAGCGAAGCGCCGCTCTGTTGAGTGCTATTAACGAGGATCCGCGGGTTGTTGAAATTGTGGGCATACACCATAAAGCTCCGGCGGATACCGATCCGCCGGAGCTTCGTATACTTAAGATGGCCGACAACATGCACTAACTTAGTAGCCCTTTATTTTATCAATCAAATTTTGCATTTCGTCGTTTTTGGCAAAACGTCCAAGATTTTCGGCGAATAATTTAACAGCCCTATCAAGATAATACGGTGAGAGGGCAGCTAGATGCGGGGTAAGAATAACATTCGGCATATCCCAGAGCGGTGAGTCTTCGCTGAGCGGTTCGTGTTCGAATACGTCCAGCCCGGCGCCTTTAATCAAGCCGTCCTTCAGAGCTGTAATTAGATCGGCTTCACGTACGATACCGCCGCGGGCAATGTTAATAAAGTAGGCCGATTTTTTCATAGCGGCAAATTGTTCGAGTTTAAAATATTCCTTGGTATCAGGCAGGAGCGGCAGTGCGGCAACGACAAAATCTGAAACTGACAGCATTTCATCTAAAGCCTCGGGAGCAAACAATTTATCAACAAACAGCTCGGTAGTAGGCTGCCTTTTAACGGCGACTACATCCATTCCAAGACCTTTGGCTTTTTTGGCGATTTCCCGTCCGATACTGCCAAGACCAACGATGCCGATTGTTTTACCGTGAATTTCATCTACATGAGCGCGTTTCCATTGCTTATCGATTTGGTGGCGGACAAAATAATTTAAACCGCGGCTAAAGGCCAGCATTAAGGCGAGAACATGCTCTGAAACCGGAATGCCGTGAATGCCCTTAGAATTTGTGAGGATTGCAGCGGCGGACTGGAGCTCTGGTGTTATCATATTTTCGACACCGGCGCTAAGTGAGTGTATCCATTTTAAGTTGGGCGCACTGCTTAACAGCGGGCGAATATCCATCCACCCCCATGCGACGAGAATGTCGCAATCAGCAATGTAGTTGACAGCATCTTCTTGTTCGACAGTAATGATATTGCTAAGCGGTACTATATTTTTTATTGCGGTAAGATGGCGCTCGGCAAGTTTATTAAGTACAACAATATTTAATGTGGGCACAGAAATAGTCCCCCTTCTTCACCAATAGTATTTTGTTAAATACTTCTACGTATTCATAAAAAATCCTACAATGTTGCTTGACGAATATTTATGATAGTGTTACTATATTCAATATATTAATACTTTAAATAACTAAAGGGTTGTGAGAGGCCGTATGACATCAAGCGATTTAAATTATTTAACCATTGCACTGCCAAAAGGCAAGTTATTTGCACCCTCGGCTAAAATGCTGAATGATATCGGCTATACCGCTGAAGGTTTGAGTGAGAAATCTCGAAAATTAGTTATTACGAACGAACAGGAAAAAATCCGTTTTATCATAACTAAGACAGCTGATTTGCCGACCTATGTTGAATACGGTGCAGCCGACGTTGGTATAATCGGTAAAGATGTTTTGCTGGAAGAAGGCAAAGATGTATATGAACTACTTGATCTAAAGTTCGGCTTTTGCCGCCTTATGGTTGCAGTGCCGCAAGCCTTGAAACAAGAAAAAATAAGCGATTATGCACACATGCGGGTTGCTACAAAATATCCTAAGATTGCTGAACGTTTCTTTAATAGCCTGGGAATTCAGATGGAAATTATTAAGCTTAACGGCTCAATTGAACTGGCCCCAATGGTTGGCCTAGCTGAAATGATTGTTGATATAGTAGAAACCGGCCGGACCTTGAAAGAGAATCAGCTTATCGAGGTAGCTCAAATCCACCCGGCTACAGCTCGGTTTATAGCAAATCGCGTAAGCTTTAAGATGAAATTTGACCGCATAAATAAGATGGCTGAGGATCTTAAGCTGCTTATGGAAAGCGAGGGCGGTATATGAGAACCGTATTTACTAGTGAATTAACTATTGAAGAAATAAGAACTCTGTTGGCTAAGCCTTCCTTTGATAAAGTACCTTTGGGAGAAGGTGCAAAAGCTAGGATTAAAACCACTTTCGGTGCCGAACTTACAGCTGCCGAGGTTGTCGATAGAATTGTCGGCGATGTACGGGAGAAGGGTGATGAGGCAGTATTCTCCTATACCGAAATCTTTGATGGAGTCGCCCTTACAGCGAAGACTATAGAAGTAACTCAGTTTGAAATTAATGAAGCTGTTAAAAATGCCGATCCGCATATATTAAGAGCTCTCGAACGAGCTGCGGCGAACGTTCGTCGCTTTCATGAAGAACAGGTGCCCAAATCCTGGCTAACCTATCGCGATCATGGTTCAATACTTGGGCAAAGCTGTATCCCGCTTGATCGGGTTGGAATTTATGTACCAGGCGGTACTGCTAGTTACCCGTCTTCGGTGCTTATGAATGCTATTCCAGCCGATGTAGCCGGGGTGAAGGAAATTATCATGGTTGTTCCTCCGTCGCGTGATGGAAGTGTAAATCCGTACGTTCTGGCCGCAGCAAAAATCGCCGGTGTTGCGAGAATCTTTAAGATCGGCGGCGCCCAAGCTATTGCCGCGTTAGCATTTGGGACGGCAAACGTCCCCCGCGTGGATAAAATTACCGGACCAGGCAATATTTTTGTTACTTTGGCCAAAAAGGCCGTTTACGGCTGCTGCGATATTGATATGCTAGCCGGGCCAAGCGAAATCTTAATAGTAGCTGATAGTACTGCGAATCCGAGTTATGTTGCGGCGGATATGTTAAGTCAGGCCGAACATGATGTTTTGGCTTCTAGCATTGTAATAACCGATAGCGCTGAACTGGCCAAAAGTATTGAAGTTGAAGTGCACGCTCAGTTGGCTAAACTGCCGCGGCGGGAAATAGCGGCAGCGGCGCTTGATAGGAATGGACTGATAATTGTTACCCAAAATATTATGGAAGCTATGGAACTTGCCAATATATCAGCACCTGAACATTTGGAAATACTGACCGCTGAGCCGATGACCATGCTACCGTATGTTCGTAATGCTGGCGCGGTCTTCTTAGGACCATACTCCCCGGAACCATTGGGTGATTATTATGCCGGTCCGAACCACGTTTTGCCGACTGGCGGCACGGCTCGCTTTTATTCGGTATTAAATGTTGAAACATTTATGAAAAAGACAAGTATTATTGCGTATACTCAAAAAGCCCTGTTTCAGGCAAGCTCAGATATTATTAAACTAGCTGAAGCTGAAGGGCTGACAGCACACGCCAATGCAATAAGAGTGAGGGGATAATATGTGGAAATTTCGAGCAGGGCTAGAAACGCTACCGACATATACAGTTGAGGAAAAAGAATGGGATATTAAACTGGATGCAAATGAAAGTCCGGTGAATTTGCCGCCGCTAGTGCAGGAGAAGGTAATAAGCAAGCTGTCATTTCTGGCGTTTAACCGTTATCCTGAGATGGGGATGATTGGACTTCGGGAACAAATTGCCCGCGAATTCAGCTTAACAATCGATCATGTTATAATCGGCAGCGGCTCAAGTGAAATATTGCTGGCTCTTTGCCATGCACTGGGCGGATCAGCGAATAGCATTGTATACCCGACGCCATCATTTTCGATGTATGGCATCTATGTTAAAATGGCTGACAGCAAGGCGGTGCAGGTGCCGCTCAATGCTGATTTTTCATTAGACCGCGATAAAGTTGTCGAAGCCGCCCGAACTTCAAAAGCCAGTCTTATTATGCTATGCAACCCTAATAATCCTACTGGTAATGTTATGCCGCCGGAAGATATCGAATACATCCTAAACCGGGCAGATTGCCCTGTCGTTGTTGATGAAGCCTATTATGAATTTTACGGAAAATCAGCCGTCGGACTTTTAGCTGACTATAAGAACTTAATTGTCACCAGAACTTTTTCAAAGGCCTACGGTCTGGCGTCGGCTCGCGTCGGCTATATGCTGGCTTCGCCTGAACTGACTGCGGCGGTTGGCAAAGTAATGATGCCGTATCATGTTAATGCTTTATCACTTGCGGCGGCTGAGGTTGTCTATCAAATGCGTGATGAATTTTCCACAGGCATTCAGCAGACAATTACTGAACGCAATCGTATGGCTGAGGCGTTACAGGCGGTTCCGGGCATAGATGTTTATCCGTCGGAAGCTAATTTTATATTGATTAGAACTTGCCGCGCCAAGGAACTAAATTCTTACCTAGCCGATAAGGGAATAGGTGTAAGGGATTTCAGCTCATCTGCTGAGCTTGCTGACTGCATACGAATATCCGTCGGCACTCCGGTTGAAAACGATATATTAATCAAGACTGTAAAAGCTTATATGGAAAGAGGGTAAGTGGGATGCGAACTGCCGAGCTGTCAAGAAAAACAGCTGAAACCGCTATTTCCGCAGTAGTGAATATCGACGGATCAGGCAAAGCCGAAATCAGCACAGGTGTTGGTTTCTTTGATCATATGCTTATATTGCTGGCTAAGCATGGATTGTTTGATTTAAAGCTAAAAGCTGATGGAGATTTATTTGTTGACTGCCATCACACTATAGAAGATGCGGGAATTGTCTTAGGCCAGGTGATTAAGAAAGCACTGGGTGATAAGACTGGCATTAGACGTTATGGAACAGCGTTTGTACCCATGGATGAGGCGCTTGTAATGGTGTCGTTAGATATAAGCGGACGTTCGTTCTTGGTCTATGACGTAGAAGTACAGACTGATCGCATTGGTAATTATGATTGTGAAATGACCGAGGAATTTCTTCGGGCACTTGCTAATAATGCCGGTTTAACACTGCATGTAAAAATGCTGGCCGGGAAAAACGCTCATCATATTGTGGAAGCTCTGTTTAAGGCACTGGGAAGAGCGCTTGATGAGGCAACACGGCTAGATGCTCGGATTAATGGTGTAATGTCGACTAAAGGAATGCTGTAAGGAGTTGAAAAAGATGATTGCGATTATTGATTATGGTATGGGCAATCTTTACAGTGTTCATAAAGCGTTTACCATGCTAGGCGCTGAGACGGTAATAACCAGTGATGCTTCTGTAATAGAAAATGCTGAAAAGGTAATTTTGCCAGGCGTTGGAGCTTTCGGCGACTGCATGAAAAACCTCGTAGACTATAAACTGGTAGAAGTTATACGGCATATTATAAAGCGGGGTACTCCTTTTCTGGGAATCTGTCTTGGTTTGCAGCTATTATTTGAGAGCAGTGAAGAGGATCCCGAAGTTGAGGGACTAAAAATTTTTCCCGGAGTGGTCCGAAAAATTGAGGCGCCGGGCTTTAAGATTCCACATATGGGCTGGAATAGTCTGAAGTTTCAAGCTAATAGCCGGCTCTTTGCTGGGATGCCGGCAAATTCATATGTATATTTTGTGCATAGTTATCACGCAGTACCAAAAGCCCCGGGAATTATCACTGCTGTGGCTAATTATGGCGGTACAGTTACAGCTGCGGTTGGATATGGCAACGTCCAAGCCGTGCAATTTCATCCGGAAAAATCAAGCAGTGTAGGTCTTAAGATTCTTGCCAACTTCAAGGAGCTGAAACTATGATTATATTTCCTGCAATTGATATCCGCGGCGGTAAATGCGTGAGGCTAACTGAGGGCCGTTTTGATCAGGAAACCGTTTTCGCCGATAATCCGGTCGATATGGCCGAAAAGTGGGCAGCGCAAGGCGCGGAGTTTTTGCATGTTGTAGACTTAGATGGTGCATTAGCAGGCAAGTCGGTTAATTTAGACATAGTAAAGGACATTGTTAAATCAGTTAATATACCGATACAATTAGGGGGCGGTATACGAACCCTTGAAAATATTGAAGAGGTTTTACAGACGGGCGTCAACAGAGTGATTGTTGGTTCGGTAGCAGTCCGTAAGCCTGAACTGGTTGAGCAGGCTTGCCGGTTACATGGCGCTAAGATAGTTGTTGGCATCGACGCCAGAGAGGGGCAGGTAGCTGTTGACGGTTGGGGTGTCAGCGGCGGTATTCAAGCCGAGGAACTAGCAAAGAAAATGGCCGATGTTGGCGTTGAGCGAATTATTTATACTGATATTTCTCGCGACGGCACGTTGGCAGGCGTTAATATTGCTGCGACCGGAACTTTGGCAAGAACTGCCGGAATAAAGGTTATTGCCTCGGGCGGGGTCAGTTGTTTGGACGATATTTATGCTGTCAAGGCTGCGGCAAACGACGGCGTTGAAGGCGTTATTGTTGGTAAAGCTATATATACCGGTAGCCTTAACCTAACGGAGGCCATTATGGTTGCACGGGGAGAGTGATTAAATGTATACCAAGCGGATTATCCCTTGTCTTGATGTTAAGGACGGACGTGTAGTAAAAGGGACAAACTTTATAGGTCTCAGGGACGCCGGCGACCCGGTTGAACTTGCGTCGGTGTATGACAAAGAAATTGCTGATGAGCTTGTTTTTTTAGATATAACAGCCTCCTGCGAGGAACGCAAGACTATAGTTCAGGTGGTCGAGGAGACGGCGGCCCAAGTATTTATTCCATTCACTGTGGGCGGTGGCATCCGTGCCCTCGATGATATCCGGACAATACTAAAAGCCGGAGCCGATAAGGTGTCACTTAATACAGCTGCCGTAAAGAACCCGGAACTGCTAGCAGAAGGCGCTAAAGTGTTTGGGCGTCAATGCATTGTTCTGGCAGTTGATGCAAGGCATGCTGGGGATAACAAATGGGAAGTATATATAAACGGCGGGCGAACACCGACCGGACTTGATGTAATTGAGTGGGCAAAAAAGGCGACCTATCTTGGAGCCGGGGAAATTCTCTTAACCAGTATGGATAAAGACGGAACAAAAGACGGTTATGATATTGCTTTGACGCGTGCGGTGTCGGAGGCAGTTGACGTTCCGGTTATTGCTTCAGGTGGTGCCGGAGAACTTCACCATTTTTATGATGTGCTTACGGCGGGTAAGGCCGATGCGGTTTTGGCTGCTTCGGTATTTCATTATGGGAAGTTTACTGTCAGACAGGTAAAGGAATATCTCAAGTCCCGCAACGTAGAGGTGAGACTGTGAACATAGAACAAATAAAATTTGATAAGCAAGGGCTTGTACCGGCTATAATTCAAGACGCTAGAACGAATACTGTTTTAATGTTGGCATATATGAATCAAGAAGCCCTAAAAAAGACAGTTGAAACGAAGGTCACTTGGTTTTACAGCCGCAGCCGGGCAAGATTATGGCAAAAGGGCGAAACATCGGGCCATGTGCAAAAGGTTCAAGAAATTTACTACGATTGTGATGCCGATGCAATTTTGGTAAAGGTTGACCAGACTGGAGCCGCCTGCCATGAAGGGACTTTTTCCTGCTTTAGCCGAAAAATTGCTGAGACAGACATTAGTGCTGATAAGATAGTTGATGTAAGCAAGGTTTACGGGCAGTCAGCAGCTGCCATTCTTCACGAACTGTATGATGTTATAGCCGATCGCAAACAAAACCCCAAAGAGGGGTCGTACACCACCTATCTTTTTACTAAGGGGCAGGATAAGATTCTAAAAAAGGTTGGTGAAGAGTCGGCTGAGACAATTATAGCTTCAAAGAACAATAATAAAGCAGAAATCTTATATGAAATGGCTGATCTCTGGTACCACTGTCTGGTACTGCTGTCGTATCATAATATTACGCCAAGTGAATTATTAACTGAATTACAGGAAAGGAGGAAGTAATATGGAAAAAACTATTGGACAACACTTTATGCAGTTAACGCAGTATAAATATCTTGACGCTTCAGGGAAGGAACAGGGAATACCTCAGCCGCGTCTTCAGCTTGAATATGATAATACTCTGCCGCTGATTGACTTGCCGGACCCTGAGACATTTCCGGAAATTAATTTAAACTTGCTGGAGTTTATTGAACTGCGGACAAGCACACGACAGTTTTCCGGACGGAAGGTTACATTGCCTGAACTTTCATATTTGCTATGGTGCACTCAGGGTGTTAAGGGCATAATGGGTGATAAAGCAACATTTCGGACTGTACCGTCGGCAGGGGCTTGCCACGCTTTTGAGACCTATTTATTGGTGAATAATGTGGAAGACCTCGAGCCTGGCTTATATCGTTTCTTGGCGCTCGAACATAAGCTTCTGCCGGTGAAGTTGACGAAAGAGATATCTGATGAAATCTTTGCTGCTTGCTTAAAGCAACCGTCAATAAAGTTAAGCGCCGTCACTTTTATTTGGACGGCGGTAACTGAAAGAATGACTTGGAAATACGGCGACCGCGGTTATCGTTATTTGCATCTTGATGCTGGCCATGTCTGTCAAAATCTTTATCTGACAAGCGAGTCGATTGGCTGCGGCACCTGTGCAATCGCAGCTTTTGATGACGAGGCGCTAAACAATGCATTAGGTATTGATGGACAAAGCCATTTTGCAATATACTGCGCAGTTGTTGGGAAAAAGTAATAATTTATTTTTAAAACCTGGCCATTGGTCAGGTTTCTTAGCATATTTGTAGGTATTCTCAGTCTGTCTGAAGCTATACATGGTTCAGCCGGGGAGAGGATTTTGGCAGCAATTTGTTGAAATAATATAGAAAATAATCACAATAGGAGATTTGTCGATGGCAAAACGTACTAACCGGGCCCCTTGGATATTAGTACTAATGATCTTAATAACGGCAGGCTTGTACTTTGTTGTATCGGACAACAACAGCAAAACGCCGAAAGGCAGACAACAAGTAGTGCCTAATTATAATCTGGAAAAGACAGGCGCGGGATCGGTGGTCGATTATTCAGCTGCCTCACAAAAGGTTCATAAAGCTGTAGACAGTTTTATCGGTAATGCCAACCTAAAGCTGCAAGACGTTAAAGAAGCTAATAAGGAAATACCAAGGCAGCAGGTGGAAGGCACCATCCGTTGGCATACCAGACAGATATTAGTGAGTATGTCTGGAACTGATCTTGATACAATCAGGCAGCGTGCCGCTGCGGAGGTTAACGGGGTCGGGGGCGAAGTTTTTGATGCCCAACCTGACAACTATCAAGGCCTATCCGTCGTAAGGTTGGATATTGGTCTTACTGATAATTTGGCCGGTGATGTCATAACGGTAATAACTGATCGTGTTTACATCCAGCAGGAAAAAGTAGCAGTTGAAATCCGTAAACCTCCGGTCAGCGCAAAAGGTGAAATGGCGATAGTTATTGATGATTTTGGTTATAGCAGCGAGCCAATAAACGCTTTTGCAGCTATCGACCGGCCGTTAACCTTCGCTGTGCTTCCATATCGCTCTAGCAGTAATGAGGCCGCCACGCGCGGGATAAGCTCAGGACATCAAGTTATGCTGCATCTGCCGATGGAGCCCTTGGCGGCTAGTGAACAATCGGAACGGATAACCATTGGTATAGGTATGGGTGATACTGAAATCCGTGAAACTGTTTCGAGGGCTATCCAAGCTATCCCTGGTATCATAGGAATAAATAATCATCAGGGATCAAGGGCTACAGCCGATCAGCGGGTTATGCGGCAGGTGCTTTCGGTAATTAAGGCAAATAGCCTATTCTTTGTTGACAGTCGCACCAATAGTAAGTCAGTCGGAGTGGCAACGGCGCGGCAGTTAGGGGTTAAAACAGCCGCAAATGACTTATTTATTGATAATGATAACGATGTAGCGGCAGTCAAACGGCAGTTGCGTATCGCTCGTGATATGGCGCTCCGTGATGGCAGCGTTATAGTTATCGGCCATGCTCGCCTTACTACTGCTGCGGCTATACAAGAAATGATAACTGAGCTTGAGGAGAGCGGTATTAAACTTGTATTTGTGTCTGACATGGTGAGATAACAAAATAATGAGGGAGCTGATGATTGTGGAAAGTCGTATATCCAGGGAATTAAAGCTTCGTTATCAACCGGTGGCCGTCATGTTTACCGATAACAAGCCGGAAAATGCCATGCAGTTTATGGAAGGACGCCGCGGATGTGTTATTGCCATGCTGAATGCTGCGGCCAAAGGACGTACCGCCGTTTTTGATCGTAAGACTGCCGGTTGTATTGGCGGGGAAGTTGGTTTAGGGTTCGGCAATGCTTATCCGAAATTCCCGGGCGGCATTGAATATTTCCTATCAACAGGCCGCGGCGAGGGCTATATGCCTGGAGAAGGCTATAAAAAGACCCCTGAATTTGCTCAACAGTTCGCAGATAATCTTCCGATGACAGATATTCCGTATCAATATGTTGTTTTTAAACCTTTAACAGAAGTTGACAATGAGCAGGAAAAACCTCAATTAGTAGTGTTTTATGCTAATGCCGATCAGTTGTCTGCGTTGGTTGTCCTTGCTAATTATAACCGGCCAACTTCTGATAATGTGATTATACCGTTTGGGTCAGGCTGCCAGGCAACTTGTTTATTGCCATACAGTGAGGCTCGTCGTGATACGCAGCGAGCAGTAGTTGGTTTAATCGACATTACGGTGCGGCCGATGGTTGATGCCGACATATTGTCATTTACTGTTCCATTTGCTATGTTCAAGGAGATGGAAGATAATATTGACGGCAGTTTTATTGAAAAACATCTTTGGCACAAAATACGCGAACGTATTAAATAAAAATGAACTCCGGAAAATCCGGAGTTCATTCTTTATTTATATACGTTCTTTTGTGTTTTCCAGAAGGCAATATGCTTTTGTAGCATTTGATCGCGGTCAATCGGGGCGGGCCATAATTCCTGAACGGCGCTTATGCGCATTCCTGAAGTTAAATGGTCGTAAATATCAGCATCAATTTTGCTTAAAGATTGGATGAGTTCCTTGATTTCCTGCCGTTTAGTCTTGCCGTCTAACGGGCAGGGGCTGGGGAGTGGTGTGAACCCATGAAGCGCCGGCGTCTCCTTCAGCTCGTGCTCACGGAAATAAATCAACGGCCTGATAACAGTCAGTTTAGTTCGATCAAGGTACGTCTTTGGCAGAAATGTTTTTAACTGCCCCGAATTTAACAGCGCCATAAAGAAAGTTTCTACGGCATCGTCATGGTGATGAGCGTAGGCTATTTTGTTAAAGCCGTTATTTACGGCAAATTTGTTGATAGCGCCACGCCGAAAAAATGAACAGGAAAAGCAGGGATCTTTTCCATTATTGTTGTTTATTACACCGCTGATGTCAACCTTTTCAGTGTAGAAAGGTACTTCAAGTGACTGGCAGAAGTTAGCCAAGGCACTGGTTTCAAAATCATCGGTGAACATTGGATCAATAGTTATAGCAGAAAGTTCGAATTTAACAGGCATATGTTTTTTTGCCATGGCCAAGGCATAGGTTAAAAATAAGCTGTCTTTTCCCCCAGATAAACCGATAAGAATTTTATCGCCATCTTCAATCAAGTCAAACTCAATGACGGCCCGCATAATGCGGCTGAAATATTGTTGCGGCAAATTATAGTGCATCTTCCACCTCATAAAGTAAGTATATCTGACATTATAGCATTTTTTGTGACTCTTGCTCCAGTATTTTACCTTTGCTTAGCCAATTCCAATATTTTGGTTCTATAATAAATGTTGGGGTACCCAGCTTCTAGCTGGAAGCACCTCAACATTTTTTTGCAAAAAAACGAGCATAAAGTGAAATTTCCCTTAAAATTAAAGTTGCTAACACCCAAAATTAAGGAG
>JAAYSF010000074.1 GCA_012523975.1 Veillonellaceae bacterium | reverse complement strand
TAAATTTAACAAAACCTTAACAATCCATTAACAAACGGCTTTGGACAAATAGCTATAATTAAAAAAGATTATAAAACACAAACAAGGAAGTGATTGAAATGGACGCAGCAGTAAAGCACCATCAAATGAAACTTGTTTATGACCGCTATGTGCGCCATTTATTTATTGCCAGCGCATTTTTAATGACGATAATAATCTTTTCAATAATTGTCTTTGTTGGTCAGCAAGGCCTGCAAACTTTTACCGAGGTAAGCATGGGCGAGTTTTTCTTTTCCAGCAAGTGGGATCCAATGGAGGGTCAGTATGGGGCCGCCAGCTTTATTGTCGGTTCGCTGTATGTAACTTTGCTGGCCATCGTGATGGGGGCACCGCTTGGCTTGGCGGGGGCTGTATTTATGGCCAAGATTGCGCCGCCTTGGCTGAGAAATTTTATGCGTCCGGCTACAGATCTCTATGTTGCCATTCCGTCGGTAGTTTATGGTTTTGTCGGACTGACTATCTTAGTGCCATTTATCCGCACCCAATTTAATGTCAGTTCCGGGTTTGGTCTCTTAGCGGCTGCTTTAATTTTAGCCATAATGATTTTGCCGACAATTATCAGCATCTCAGAAGATGCGCTCCGTTCTGTGCCGCGGCCGCTTGAAGAGGCATCACTGGCTCTAGGCGCTACCCGTTGGCAAACTATTTGGAAGGTTCTGCTGCCGGCTGCGCTGCCGGGTATATTAACCTCGATTATTCTGGCGATGGCCCGGGCGGTAGGTGAGACAATGGCAGTTCAGATGGTCATCGGTAATACGCCGATGCTGGCCAAATCCTTGTTCATGCCTACTTCGACCTTGCCAAGTGAAATAGTTGTAGAAATGGGTAATACGCCCTTTGGGTCAGCGTGGGGCGACTCACTGTTTTTGATGGCCTTAGTACTGTTAATGATTTCGCTGCTCATGATTTTGGCAATTCGTCGAATTGGTCAAAGGAGGTTAGTCTAATGTCAGTCCAGACAAGCGAGAAATTAGTCATTAGGAATTATCAGCAAGACCGGTTTAAATGCAGCCGGCTTATATCATCTAAAACTCAGGATAGAATTGCAACAGGAATTATGTGGCTGGCCGGTTTGGTTATTCTGGGCATTCTGGCGGCCTTCCTGATATATATGCTGTATAAGGGTCTGCCAGTGTTAACATGGGATTTTATCACAGGGATGCCAAGTGATATCAGGGCCGGCGGCGGGGTGGGACCGCAGTTATTCAACTCGTTTTATATCTTGTTTCTGTCGCTGTTCTTTTCGATTCCAGTTGCGGTTGGAGCAGGAATATACCTCGCCGAATACGCCGGTAATAATCGACTGACCGACCTAATCAGGCTGAGCACTGAGAGTTTGGCTACCGTTCCGTCAATCGTACTTGGTTTGTTTGGTATGATCATCTTTGTAAACAAGCTGGGTCTGGGCTTTAGCATTATTGGCGGGGCGTTGACGCTGACACTGCTGAACCTGCCATTGTTAGTGCGCGTGACCGAGGAATCGATTCGTACCGTACCGGCTCACTATCGTGAGGCCAGCCTGGCGCTTGGGGCAACTAAATGGCAGACTATTTATCGGGTCGTGCTGCCCAACGCTCTGCCCGGCATTGTGACCGGTATAACGCTGACTGCCGGACGCGCGCTTGGTGAAACAGCAATCCTGATTTTCACAGCAGGAACAACAGTATCCCGGCAATTACCGGACTTTGATATAACAGCTGCCGGTGAAACGCTGGCTGTTCATATGTGGTACGTTATGGCCATCGGCCTTGT
>JAAYSF010000073.1 GCA_012523975.1 Veillonellaceae bacterium | reverse complement strand
GGTTCCCCCGCCACTTTATTTTACATTGTTTAATTATGGGAGCATCCATCTTAATGCATATGCCTGCGCATAGGTAAGTGATGCCATCAAGAAGATCATCGCGAGACTGTGCTTTAAGGTAAACCGGAAGATAGTGCCTTCTTCACCAACCAGGCCAGTTGCAGCAGTTGCAACCGAGATACTTTGCGGCGAAATCATCTTACCGCATACACCGCCTGATGAGTTAGAAGCAACCATCAGATGAGGATCAACGCCGATCTGTTCAGCTGTAGTTTTTTGGAGCGAACAGAACAACGCATTTGAGGAGGTGTCAGACCCGGTCAGGAATACACCCAGGTAACCAAGGATTGGAGCAAAGAATGGGAATAAGGAACCTGTCTTGGTGAACGCTAAACCCATAGTTGAGCTCATGCCGGAGTAGTTCATCAGATAAGCAAGACCCAGGATCGAAGCGATGGTGAAAATCGGGAAAGCAAGCAGTCTGATGGTTTTGAAGAAACATGGGATAGCACGGCTCGGGCCGTAGTTAGGGATAACAAAGATGGACAAAACGCCGGAGAGAAGGATTGCTGTACCGCCGGCAGACAGCCAGCCGAAGGAGTAAACAGCGCCGTAAGGAGTATTTGTAGCAACGATAGGAGCTGCTTTATAGATCATGTTGTGCAGTCCCGGCCAAGGAATATTGATGTTCGTCTTAGCCAAAGCGGCTTTGATTGGACCATAGCCCCAAAGGAATACGGCGATAGCAAGCAGAATGTACGGCATCCAAGCCCGGATAACTTCCCCGGTCGAATAACGTAATTCTTCTTTACCGCTGCCAGTATTTTTCTCATCAGGGAAACGCCAGATTGTAGCGGGTTTCCAGACTTTCAGGAAAAGACCTAAGCCAATGATTGTAACAACGGCAGACGTAATGTCCGGAAGATAAGGGCTGATATAGTTTGCTGTATACCATTGTGTTACAGCAAAGCAGCCGCCGGCAACGAGAAGCGCCGGGAAAACTTCCATTGACCGTTTCCAACCGCTCATGGTAACAGCCAACCACAGTGGAACAATTATTGACAAGAAGGGTAATTGGCGACCAACGATTTGGCTGATGTGCATGATATCAAGCTGTGATACATTCGCAGCAACGATAATAGGAATACCGATGCCACCGAACGCAACCGGAGCAGTGTTCGCAATGAGGCAGATACCGGCAGCGTAGATAGGATTAAACCCGAGACCCACCAGCATTGCAGCTGTGATGGCAACCGGAGTGCCAAATCCCGCTGTTCCTTCAATAAATGAACCAAAAGCAAACGCTACAAATAATGCCTGTAGACGGCGGTCTTCTGTAATTGATGCTAGTGAGTTTTTAATAATTTCAAACTCACCTGATTCAACCGTCATATTATAAACCCAAATTGCTGTGACAACAATCCAGACAATCGGGAATACACCAAATGCTGCGCCGCAAAGGATTGAGTTAACTGCCAACCCTGCTGGCATTCCCCAGACAAAGATAGCGACTAGTGCAGCCGTTATAGTTCCCGCTGCTGCGGCAATGTGACCAGGAGTACGTCTAATACCAAGCAAATACAGCAATAGGTATAATGGTATGCCAGCAATAATCGCCGATAGAACAATATTTCCCATAGGATCATAACTTTGAACCCACGTCAATTGCATACACTCCCTTTATTTGATTTTTATAAGACCACAAGTTGCTAAATACAAACAGCCTGTTTATCCTTCCCCCCTCTCCCTTGCTGATTATATAGCCACATTTCACAAGTTAATTCACCTCTTACTTGTGATTTGTGGCGTTAACAGATTTGGTAACTTACACCAAACCTGTAAAGCAAGCTCCCAATCCGGTGTTGAATTAATTTTAATTTTCTTAATGATTTCTCTATTTTTAATATTGCATTTTTTCTATATTTAGCTTATTCTATAAATAATATGAAATTCCTTCATATTCAACCCTATTTTTAGATATTTTTTTATAATTATTGATAATGGCCGTCTCACCACATAGCACATCCATGTACCTTGGGAATTCTCCACGGCACTCGCAATTGCTAATCTTTCGGAATTTTCCCTTAATTATGGATAAAAAAAAGCAGCAGCCGAAGCTGCTGCAAAAAGACCATTTATTAACTTTTTATGGAAGCATCCAACTCAATGTATAGGCTTGCAGATAGGTCATGGCAGCTACAAGTGCCAGCATCGCGATACTATGCTTAAGGGTAAACCGGAAGATAGTACCCTCTTCACCAACTAAGCCTGTAGCAGCAGTTGCAACCGAGATACTTTGCGGCGAAATCATTTTACCACAGACACCGCCGGAAGAGTTAGCTGCAACAGTCAGGTGGGGATCAACACCGATTTGTTCAGCAGTAGTTCTTTGTAAGGACGAGAACAGGGCATTCGACGATGTATCAGAACCAGTTAAAAATACACCGAGCCAGCCAAGTATCGGAGCAAAGAACGGGAACAAAGCGCCTGTCTTAGTAAAGGCAAGACCCATTGTAGCGCTCATACCTGAATAGTTCATCAGATATGCTAAACCAAGAATCGTAGCAATAGTGATAATCGGGAAAACAAGAATTCTAATGGTCTTGAAGAAGCAAGAAGCAGCGCGGCTAGCACCGTAATTCGGGATAACAAAGATGGAAAGGATACCCGAGATCAGAATAGCTGTGCCGCCTGCAGAGAGCCAACCAAAGGTATATACAGCACCGTAAGGAGTATTCTTAGCAACTATCGGAGCAGCTTTGGTAATCTCATTATGAAGACCAGGCCAAGGAATGTTGATATTTGTTGTTGCTAACACGCTTTTCACTGGGCCATAACCCCAGAGGAATACCAATATCGCGAGCAGGATGTAGGGCATCCATGCGCGAATAACTTCGCCAGGTGAATACCGGAGTTCTTCTTTTCCGCTACCGGTATTTACTTCGTCAGGAAAGCGCCAAATTGTCGCCGGTTTCCAAACTTTGAGGAATAAACCTAAACCAACGATGGTAACAATAGCTGATGTGATGTCCGGGAGGTACGGACTGATATAGTTAGCTGTGTAGAATTGGGTAACCGCAAAGCAAATACCGGCGACTAATAGCGCTGGCAGAACTTCCATCGAGCGTTTCCAACCACTCATGGTAACAGCAACCCACAACGGGACGATGATTGACAAGAACGGTAACTGACGGCCAACAATTTGGCTGATATGCATAATGTCAAGTTGCGAAACTTGAGCTGCTACGATGATTGGAATACCAATGCCACCGAAAGCAACTGGTGCTGTATTGGCAATCAGGCAGATACTAGCAGCGTATACCGGGTTAAAACCAAGACCAACCAGCATGGCTGCTGTTATTGCTACCGGAGTACCAAAACCGGCAGTACCTTCAATGAATGAACCAAAAGCAAAAGCTACAAATAAAGCTTGCAGCCGACGGTCTTCTGTAATGGAGGCTAACGAGTTCTTGATGATTTCAAACTCGCCGGACTCAACCGTCATGTTGTATACCCAAATAGCGGTAATAACTATCCAAACTATTGGAAAAAGACCGAATGCGGCACCGCATAAAATTGAATTAATTGCTAAGCCTGCCGGCATTCCCCAAACAAAAATTGCCACAAGGGCGGCAGCCAGTGTTCCGGCCGCAGCAGCATAATGACCAGGCTTTTTCATAACACCAAGCATATACAAGAGAATGTACAAAGGAATACCTGCTACAACTGCGGATAAAACAATATTACCCATCGGATCATAGATCTGGGTCCACTGCATAACATACACTTCCTTTTATATTATTTAATCTTTGATTATGAATCCTAAAAAGCAGTATGTTATTGAGCATCATCTCCCTCCCTGGTCTACAATCCCTTCCGGAATTACACACCAGAAAATTCAATGAAGCCGCTTTAGACACTGTTTCACCTCCTTTACCTGAATTGCGGCTAAGACTAGCAGATCGAATGAACGATCTGCATAATAAACAAACAAAGCAGTCAAGTTGAACTATTCGCAAAATTTTCAACAGTTTAAATGAATAGAATTAATCGAATTATGCTATAAATTATCACTTTCGATATCTAATATATAAAATCCTCCTTTTTCTAGTTATAATGGTAAATTTTATATTGTATCCAAAATTATGGTAACTTGGTCTTATGGCCAATTGCAAACAAAAAGGCTTACCCGTTAAGGTAAGCCTTTACTATTGCACATCGATTAATACTTGCGAAGACCAACGAAGTCGGCCACTTCGAGTAGACACTCTTTGAGTTCTAAAGGGAGTGTGAGCGGCAGCACGCTGCGGGCCGCATTTAGATAGTTAGCTACCTGCTGATATGAGTACTCAACCGCCGAAGTTTCATAAATTATCTTAAGTCCCTTTTTAATCTCTTCTTCAGTAAGTGAACGATTCGAGACAATTTCACGAAGCTCATTATGGCGTTCACTATTATTCAGTGCGTAAATCACCGGCAGAGTAACTATGCCCTGGCGCAAATCATTACCGGCCGGCTTTCCAATTTGCTCGGACGAAGCCGTTATGTCAAGAATATCGTCGGTAATCTGAAATGCCATTCCAATTGAATAACCGTACTTGCGCAACGCCGCGACATCATCGGCAGGTAATCCGGCTGCCATACCGCCCAACTCACAGCTGGCCGCTATAAAATCAGCTGTTTTCTTGGCAATCCTAGTCAAATATTGCTCTTCCGACTGATCAGGGTTAAAGGTATCTTTATCCTGAATTATTTCACCTTCGCACATTGAGCACATGACATCGGTCAAGACTTTTAGCATGGCTTTATCAACATGCACGGCCACTACCGAAAATGCTTTGGCAAACAGGTAGTCTCCGGTCAATACTGACTGATAATTACCCCAGCATGCATTAGCTGTTGGTCGGCCGCGACGAGTCGAGGCATCATCAATGACATCATCATGAACTAAGGTAGCCATATGAATCATCTCGATTGCCAGAGCCATTGGCAGGATATCCTTTAGTTCGGCGGCTCTGCTCCGCGCGCACACTAAATATAAGGCTGGTCGTAAGCGCTTACCTCCAGCCTTAACCAAGTGCCCCCCAATATCGGTTATTAAATCTTCCTGGGAGTGTATTACAGAAATCAGTTCAGTTTCTAGTACAGTCAGATCATTTTGTATGATCTCGAACATGGTATTTTTATTCACGTTGCTATCACCTACAAGACAAGTCTGACTCTATAATACACCATCTGAAGGTATTAAGTCTACCTATTTCTTTTTTTCTACCCTTATTGCACAGTCAGGGCATACCATTTGGCAAATTCCACAGACAATGCATTTATCCATATCAGCCTGAACACGCGGCGTTCCGTATACTCCTAAATCTTCGGGCGACCATGCGATACATTTTACCGGACATTTTTCAATACACAAGCCACACCCCTTACATAAGCCCGGAAAAATCGCCCAGTTCCCTTTAGCATTATCGTGCTTCGATGATTCCCAATCTACTTTTGCCATGTTTTCCCCTCCTCTACATTGCGCCTTTAATTAGATTATAACCGCGCTCAAGTGCCTGATAATTCATATCGCGCAGTTTGGGGTTGGCTTCAAACTTATGGCCGAGCTTAGCTTCGAGAGCTTTTTTGATAGCATCCAACGGCAGTACCTCGGTAGCAGCGATTACGGCGCCCAGTATGATAATGTTAAATACGCGGGGATGTAGTTCATCTTTCGCAATATCATTGGCTGGTATTGCAATAACCTTTTTTACTTCTGGGATATCTTTAGGATCAATACCAGGACCGGGGCGACTGAATGAACAAGTTTTAGGTTCGCCGGCAATCATGTCCTGCGGTAAATCTTTATTCGGTTGGTCTGCTGTCGGGCAAGGCGGGGTGACGTCAAAATATTGCAAGCCTACAATGTTGTCATTGACTTCACCCTCAGCGACCAGAGAATTATCATAAATGTAGATGGTGTTTTTACCGGCATGTTCAGTTGTTCGATGAACAGCCCGCGGACTTAACGGAATGAGAATGTCGGCTTCAATAAACTTTGGTGCGCCGATATGACCATCACTTATTTGCACATAAGCAATTGATACACCGCCCCTTTGTTCCACCCCAAAGTTAGGTATGTATAGGGCATTTTTCCCTTCTTCATTAGCAGCTTCAGCTAATATTTCGGCAATTGACTGTACGCCTTGTCCGCCTTCACCCGCTAAAGCAACTTTAGTTACCCTCGCCATTATTTTCCCTCCTTCATCTCGGACGGCACACGCAGTTCGCCAACCTTAAAATACTCTGTCATGTCTTTCTCCACAAACTCCCAGGTTTGTTTGGCATTGGTCCTCCAGTTGGTTGGACAGCTTGATAAACATTCAACAAATGATAGTCCGCGGCCAGCGATTTGATTTTCCAATGCCTTCTTAATAAAGCCTTTCATCTGACGAGGATTAGCAATAGTACCACGAGCCACATAAGCTCCTTCAGGCGCTACTGCCGCTACCATTTCCGGTCCTTTAGTCGGAGCGCCGGTTGCTTCGATATCGCGGCCGTAAGGGCTTGTTTCTGTTTTCATGCCCGGCAGCGTTGTAGGCGCCATCTGTCCGCCTGTCATTCCATAGTTACAGTTATTGCACAAAATTATCGTGATTTTCTCATTACGAACAGCTGCATTAAATAAGTGTTGCGAGCCAATTGCATAACCGCCGCCGTCTCCCATATAGGCAACACCGATAATATCGGGATTAGCACGCTTCATACCGGTAATTACCGGGGTTGTCCGACCATGGTGAGTTTGCACAGTATCAATCGCAAAAAAATCCCACGCTAATAACGAACAACCAATATCACAGCCATAAACCATTTTTCCCTTAATTCCGAGTTCATCAATAGCTTCGCCTAATGCCTTCAAAATAATCCCATGTCCGCAGCCCGGACAAAATTTATGAGGCTTAGTTTCTTCATTCCAGCATGTGGGCATAGCCGGCTGAAGAGTTCCCTGTTCTTTGAGTTCTTGCATGGTAGTCCTCCTTCCTATTCTTAAAGCTTACTACACTCTTCGTAAATTTCTTCGCTGGTGATGCCGACACCGGGTTTAAGCAGGGTAGCTATTTCAATGGTACTTCCGTAGGTATGGGTTTGTACCAGCTTTAATAGCTGACCATAAGCCGATTCTGCTATTAAGAGCTTTTTAGCATTTTTCATAGCCTCTTGCAGTTGTTTTCCTGGGAAGGGCCGCACAGTAATCGGACGGAAATAGCCGACTTTCTTACCCTCTGCTCTAAGCTGATTGTAGGCTCCAAGGCCAGCGCGCGATACTATGCCATGAGTTACAATAATAATGTCAGCATCTTCGCAGCCTTTAGCGTCCCATTCAACCACCTTATCAGCCATTGCATCCCAATCGCGTTGATTTGCCATTACAACATTGTAAAGCTCATCTTCAGTATTATAGGTATTGCGCAAATGTTTGTATGGACGGTCCGGTCTTTCGGTGTCGCCTAGAATAGGCTCAGGCTTAACTAATGTTATTCCGCGTTCTTCGGGATCGTAGATTGTAAGCGGCTCCCGCATCTTGGCCTGATAGCCGTCACCTAGAATAAACGTCGGAAACCGATAAGTCCAAGCGCTATTAAAGGCTTTAATCGTGTAGTCAAACAATTCCTGATGCCCGGCCGTTGAATACACAATCCGATGACCTTCGCCATTACCGCCAAAGGTTGTAAGCGTTGTTTCCTGCTGGGCATAAATAACTGTCGCCGTCGAAGGACCGCCACGCTGCTGGATTACATAGACCATGGGCAAGCGCATCATTTCTGCCATGCCGGCAGATTCCTGCATTAATACGTTGCCTGGTCCAGCAGTTGCCGTGAATGCTTTTCGCCCAGACAAGACGCCGCCCAGCGAAGTAAATCCGGCAGAAATTTCGTCCTCCGTCTGGAGAAACTTCTTATTGTGCTTAGGCGCCAGCCGTGTCCAATAGTGCATTATTTCATTCTGTGGAGTTATCGGGTAACCATACATAATGTCCACTTTTGCAGCAACTGCGGCCCAAGCAATAACTTCATTGCCTGTCATAAACACTCTTTGTTCACCTTTTAGTGAAACTTCAGCCATAAAAGCACCTCCTGATATGTAGCTGTGTTTAGAGGAGATCATCCCCTTAAACATAAGTCATACGACTAGCATAACCAAATTTTTCGCAAAACATGAAGAAAAAGGCGGCTGCTGAAAAATTTAATCAGCAGTCGCCTTTAAAAAAAATAAGAGAGCAGCTTATTAGGCTGCTCTCTATTAGTAAGTTTAAGGAATCATCCAGTTTAGAACATATGCTTGAGCATAAGTCATCAAACACACAGCTAAAGCTAAGATGAAGGAGTGCATTACAGTAAAGCTGAAGAGTTCGCCCTCTTTACCAACAAGACCGGTAGCTGCAGTTGCAACCGCGATACTTTGCGGTGAAATCATTTTACCAGTAACACCACCAGAGGAGTTAGCGGCTACAGTCAGGACCGGATCAACGCCAACTTGCTCAGCGGTAACAGCTTGAAGGTTACCGAACAATGCGTTAGCGGAAGTATCAGAACCAGTCAGGAATACGCCTACCCAGCCAAGAAGCGGAGCAAAGAACGGGAAGTAGCTACCTGTTCCAGCAAGCAGCAGGCCAAGAGTAGCGCTCATGCCGGAGTAGTTCATAACATAAGCAAGACCAAGTACGCAAGGGATAGTAATAAGCGGCTTTCTCAATTGCATAAAGGTTTTGCCAAAAATGCTAAGGTATCTTGAAGGGCCAACGCCAAGAATCAGTGCAGACACGATGCTTGAGAATAATAATGCAGTACCTGCAGCGCTCAGCCAGTTAATTTTGAAAAGAGCAGCCATTTGGACAGGCTCCTTAGCAATCGGAGCTACTTGAGTTACAACTTTGTGAAGACCAGGTACAAACCATTTAATTGTTGCAGAGTCAAGCACTGCTGCCACAGGCTTAAGACCCCAAAGGATTACGAATACTGTAAGGATAATGAACGGAGACCATGCTTTGAAGATTTGTCCGGAAGTGTAAGTCGGCAGGGTTGCCGCAGCATTAACTTTCGGTTCGTTTTCAAAGCGCCATACTTTAACAGGTTTCCAAACTTTGAGGAACAGTGTAAGAGAAATAATTGCTGCCAATGAAGACAGAATGTCGGGAAGTTCTGGTCCAAGGAAGTTAGAAGACCACCATTGAAGGCCAGCGAAAGCTACACCGGCAACCAGACATGCAGGAAGTACTTCCATTGCGGATTTCCAACCAGCCATCAGTACAACCAACCAGATAGGGATGATTACGGATAAGAATGGCAACTGACGACCAACCATTTGGGAAATCTTCATAGTTTCAACGCCACTGACCTGACCGGCAACGATAATTGGAATACCAATACCACCGAACGCAACCGGCGCAGTGTTTGCAATCAAGCAAAGACCTGCAGCGTAGAGCGGATTAAAACCAAGACCAACAAGCATACCGGCTGAAATTGCAACCGGAGTACCGAAACCAGCAGCACCTTCAAGGAAAGCACCGAAGGAGAAGGCAACTAACAGAGCTTGCAGACGGCGGTCATCGGTAATTGTTGCAATCGAGTTCTTAACAATTTCGAATTGACCGGTTTCAACTGTCATGTTGTAAATAAAGATTGCTGTGATAACTATCCAGAAGATAGGGAATACACCGTAAAGCGCACCCATCGCTGTTGCAGTAAGCGCAGTAGAAGCAGGCATTCCGTAAGCAAAAATTGCTACTGCAACTGCTGCTACCATTGCAACCGCACCTGCGATTTGGCCAGGCGTCTTACGTATAGCCAACAAATAGAATATGATAATAATAGGTATTGCGGCTAAAAACGCTGATAGCGCGAGGTTATTCATTGGATCATAAACTTGCGTCCATGTCACTGTATTAACACCCTTTCAATAATGTTTTCAACGTACAAAAAATTTTAAGTTATACGTATCGTGATGCGTTTTTCGTTCAATGCTGAGTATACCCTATGAAGTTTTAAATTATACCCAGGAACGAGATATTATTTGATCTTATCACCTCACTTATCTTTATATAGTTTAAACAAACAACCCTTGTTTATTTTAAACACTTATCACTAGGAATATTTAAATCAAACTTAGTAATAAGTGAATAAAACCTGCAGAATAGAACTTATAATCTTAAGCTATTAATCTCATTTCATTATTCGACAATTTGCAGCATATTCCTTTTTCATTTGAGAATTTTCGAGTAATTTTTTAATATTAGCAAAATTTCTATCCTTTTTCGACAAAATACCGCATGCTAGCTTTCTTGTATTCCCGAGTGCTAAAGAGCATTGTGTATTGATTTAGGCCAGTGGCTGATGCTAGTTCTTCCGCCATCTTGCAACACTCTTCCCGAGTGTGGGCATGCAGCATTATATAAAAATTATATGGCCATTCGGGCTGCGGTGCTCGGGAGTAAGCATGTGTAATCGCCGGATGTTCCATCATAATCTTGCCAACTTCATCCATTCTATCTTCCGGTACAATCCATGCACACAAGGCATTAGCGGCAAAGCCCACTTCGCGGTGTTTCAAGACTGCGCCCATTTTACGGATTTTTCCGGTCCGACGATAATTCCTAAGCCTGTCCAATAATTCGGGTTCGCTGATACCGACTCGAAGAGCAATTTCCTTATAAGGTTCTGCTACAAGCGGAAATTCGTCCTGCATGGCAGCAATAATTTTTTTATCTAAGGCATCAAGCATTATTTTTACCTCCGTTAGTGCTCATAGCGCAGCCTAAAGTTTAAACTGGACACTTACCTTATATTTTTTATTTGCAGGAAGATTAATAAGCTTCAAAACTCCTTTAAGACCTTGAATTTCGCTTAAAATTCGTTTTTGACTGGCAATATCTGGCACCATAAGCGTAAACCATAAATTTAAGATGCCGTCGCGCTCATAATTATGAGTTACACCTTCATAAGTATTTATTATCTGCGCAACCTCTTCAATATGTTCCGGCTCGACCTTGGCAGCAACTAGTGTACCGACATAGCCTAAGCTTGTTGAATCAAAAAAGGCCCCTATCTTGCGTATGTATCCGTGCTCCTTCAAATATCTCAATCTATCAATAACCGTTTTTTCATCAGAATCTAGCCGGTCTGCAATTTCTGCAAAAGGACTACTGGCTATCGGCAACTTTGTCTGCAAGATATTAAGTAATTCTTTGTCAAATGACGTGAGCATAACATACCCCTATCTTAATTGCTGTATGGCCGGCCATAAGTTCACATCTTAAAGGAGGACAGCATTAGCTGTCCTCCTCCAGCCTGATTCATTTTAACAAAACCAGGCCGATTACGTCAAGTAATTCATCCCGTCCAAAACCCTTTTCTGATGAATAGGCAAGTATATTATTGTTTATTGCCCCTAAACCTTTTTTTATTGTTTCAACTTGTTTCTTTAAACCCATTCGACTAATTTTATCGGCCTTGGTTGCTATCAATTGTACAGGAAGATTATGCTCTATCAACCAACGATAGGCTGCGATATCACTGGGCATCGGCGGATGCCTTATATCAATTAGATGGCAAATAAGCTTTAACCGCGGGGACCTCAGCATATAATCTTCCGAAAACTTAGCCCACTGGCGCCTGTTAGTTTGACCGGTTCGGGCATAGCCGTAACCCGGCAAGTCAACGATATAAAAGTCCTGACGGTTATCATTTATTTTGGCGGCCAACCGGTAAAAATTAAGAGTCTGGGTCTTACCCGGCGTTCTGCTCGTTCTGGCAAGCCCATGCCGCCGGGCTAAAGAATTTATAAGCGATGATTTTCCAACATTTGAACGCCCAATAAACGCGATTTCACATATTTCTTCTTCCGGGTCCGGGTATTGATCAGCTCGCACCGCCGATGCGGCATACTTAGCCGCAATAATATTTATTGCATTATCATCAGTCATTCTCTTTCACCAGTGCCCGGTCTAATACTTGGTCCATATGCTCTACTAAGACAAATTCTAAGTGACGTTTAACGTTAGCCGGAATCTCATCAATATCCCGCTGATTTTCTTTAGGCATAATAATCGTGTTAATTCCCAGCCGATGAGCGGCAAGTACCTTTTCTTTAATGCCACCTACGGGCAGCACCCGACCCCGCAAGGTTATTTCGCCTGTCATCGCAATATCATTGCGCACCGGTGTACCGGTGAGCGCTGATACCATCGCTGTAGCCATAGTTATACCGGCGGATGGCCCATCTTTAGGAATAGCTCCTTCTGGCAGATGAATGTGAATATCATTTTTCTCATAAAACTCTTCGTCAATGCCAAGTCCCTTAACCCGTGACCTAATATAGCTTAAGCCGGCTTGCGCAGACTCGCGCATAACTTCACCGAGCTGTCCCGTTAAAAGTAGTTTGCCTTTGCCTTTCATAATCGAAACCTCAGTATTTAACACCTCGCCGCCTACTTCTGTCCATGCCAAGCCGGTAGTTACGCCAACTTCAGCTTTACCTTCAGCCTGGCGACGGCGAAATTTTGGGGCTCCTAAAAAGGTGTGGAGATTCTGGGCAGTTACCTTAACGCTCGACTTTTTATTTTGTACAATTTGCCGCGCAACTTTTCGGCATAATCCTGCAATATTGCGTTCTAGATTACGTACGCCGGCTTCACGCGTGTAATCACTAATAACTTTTTGCAAAGTACCTTCGGAGAAGAAAATTTGTTTCTCATTAAGTCCATGATCCCGCATCTGTTTTGGAATAAGGTAACGTTTTGCAATTTGAATCTTTTCTTCTTCAGTGTACCCGGCTATACTTATTATTTCCATACGGTCAAGCAGCGGCCTGGGAATATTATGCATGACATTTGCTGTTACAACCCATAACACTTGTGATAGGTCAAAGGGGATTTCTATATAATGATCACTGAAGGTATTATTTTGTTCTGGATCGAGAACTTCGAGCAAAGCAGCCGACGGATCACCTCTAAAATCTGCGCTCATCTTGTCAATTTCATCTAATAAAAATATTGGATTGCGCGAGTCGGCATTGCGCATTCCCTGTATGATACGTCCAGGTAGCGCCCCTACATACGTACGGCGATGGCCGCGGATCTCGGCCTCGTCACGCACTCCACCTAGCGAAACACGGACAAATTTACGGTCCATCGACCGGGCGATTGATCGGGCCAAAGAGGTTTTTCCGACACCAGGCGGACCAACGAGGCAAAGAATAGGCCCCTTCATCTTATCGGCAAGCTTTCGGATAGATAAGTATTCTAAGATTCGTTCTTTAACCTTCTCAAGGCCATAGTGATCTTCATTGAGAATTTGTTCGGCTGTAGCAATATCTAGATTGTCTTCTGTTTCATGTGTCCAAGGCAACGCTAAAAGCCAATCCAGATAAGTACGGATAACAGCACTTTCAGCTGCCATCGGCGGCATTTTTTCCAGCCGCTCAATCTCTTTAGTGATTTTCTCGGTTACTTCAGGCGGTAAGTCAGGCTGCTGTTTTAGCCGTTCACGATACTCATCAGCTTCCGCAGTACGATCATCTTTCTCGCCCAATTCTTTTTGGATTGCTTTTAGCTGCTCACGCAAATAATATTCTTTTTGCGTTCTCTCCATCTGCTTGCGGACTCGGACATTAATTTTCTTTTCAAGCTCAAGAATTTCCATCTCCCGCCCAAGAATCTCACAGAGCTTGCTTAAACGTTCTTTAATATCAACAGCATCTAACAGCGCCTGCTTATCCTCAATCTTTAGGGATAAATGGCTCGCAATAAGATCAGTCAGTCTGCCGGGTTCTTCAACAACCACCACCGAAACAAGCGTTTCGGGGGGGATTTTTTTACTCAGCTTAACCCATTGTTCAAACTGATGGATAGCTGTACGGGTAAGGGCCTCAACTTCTGGAGTTTTTGCCTCTGTTTCAGCAAATTCTTCTATTTCTACCTTGTAAAAAGGGTCTAAATCCATGTAGTTCGTTATCTTAGCGCGATGCAACCCTTCAACGAGTACTCTAATTGTACCTCCGGGAAGTTTTAAAAGCTGCTTTATTTCAGCCACTGTACCGAATTCAAATATATCTTCAGGATTAGGCGCGTCATTTTGCGCCTCTTTTTGGGTTGCCAGCATTATTTGGCGGTCGTGAACCATAGATTCTTCTAAGGCACCTATCGATTTTTCACGCCCGACATCAAGATGAATAATCATATATGGAAAAACCAGAATGCCACGAAGTGGCAATAATGGAATTATACGATTTTTCTTTGCCACGATGTTTTCGCCTCCTTTAGTTTACGTTTAGCACTACTATTTTCCACACCAACATTTATAAATATTCTTACCCGCTTTGTAAAAATCCTTTATTGCCAGCCTTATTACCTAAACAGTAAGCTTTATTTACCTTTGCGCCTGTTTTAGCTAAATGCTATAATACTTTATGTTAACTAAGCAGCGTGCAAAGGAGGTACCCTATAGTGAACATTAATAAAAACCGGTTATCTGTCGTGCTAGCTGCTATTATCCTGACGCTAATTATTTTAGGCGGAGGGCAATTTCTATGGCAGCGGTACGCAGTCGATAAACCTTTAGCGAAGGTGCTTAACAACATTAATGGCATAGATTCTTTTTATGTAGATAGTAATAACAAAATCAGCGGTACAGCCAAACTTCACATTTCATTAACTAATGTGAAGAACCTGCAGAAAACTTACCAAACCGTTTATGAAGGTGCTGCCGCTATCTTGGGGGATAACCAGTTCAGCGTGGTCATAAAGGATAACCGCACGCCCGAATTAGAACAAGTGTATTATAATGTCCATTTATTTGTTCAGGAAGGTATTGCTACAGGCAACTTTGCCTCTATGGCTGAGCAAATTGTACAAAAGGCCGCAGTTAATGGTGTCGAAGCTCAAGTTTATGTAGACTCTGTTAATGTTTATTTAGGATTAAAAAAAGCCGACGCCGATATGTATATAGTTGTTCCCCGCCAAGCCGGCCAACCGGAGGTGAAATGATGTATACCAAAGAAATCGCCGCCGGTATCGTCATTGCATTAACGGCATTCCTTGTGTGGCAGGGAATAAATATACTACCCTTTATTTTTTTCGCCGCATTTATAGGCGCTATCCTCTATTTTAATAATATGCGCCAAGGCGGAAAATCGTTTGCCGCTCCGCATAAAGAGACAACGGTCAGTGTGGTTAGTCTCGACGATATTGGCGGCCAGGATGTGGCCAAAAATGAATTGCGCGAGGCTTTAGAGTTTATTAAAGATGTTGAAAGTATCAAAAGGTTAGGAATAAGACCGCTAAAGGGCATTTTGCTAAATGGCCCGCCCGGCACGGGAAAAACATTGCTGGCCAAGGCAGCCGCCCATTATACCGATTCAGTATTCCTGGCTGCGAGCGGTTCAGAATTTGTTGAGATGTATGTTGGGGTCGGTGCCAAACGAATCCGTCAATTATTCAGTCAGGCCAAAACCATAGCGAGAAAACAAGGGAAACAAAGTGCCGTCATTTTTATTGACGAGATTGAAATATTAGGCGGCAAGCGCGGTGAGGCTAATAGTCATATGGAGCATGAACAAACGCTCAACGAGCTGCTAGTTCAAATGGACGGTTTAGCCTCAGACGAAACTGTAAGATTGTTAATAATTGCCGCAACTAATCGTCCTGATATGCTTGATCCCGCTCTGCTGCGGCCAGGGCGTTTTGACAGGCAGGTTAAAGTGGATTTGCCTGATAAAAAAGGTCGTCTGCAGATTCTGGCTTTGCATACCAGGAATAAACCATTGGCTGAAGATGTCTGCCTCGAGGAAATTGCAGACGCAACAATGGGCTTTTCCGGTGCCCATCTTGAAAGTCTGGCCAATGAGGCCGCAATTTTAGCGTTGCGTGAAGACCAGCACCAGATATTGCCCCACCATCTTAGAAGTGCTATCGATAAGGTAATTATGGGCGAAAAACTTGATCGCCTGCCGAGTCCGGAAGAAAAGCAGCGTATTGCCGTCCATGAAATTGGGCATGCCCTGCTTAGTGAAATCTCAAAGCCGGGCTCGGTCGCAACTATTAATGTAGCCTCTCGTAGCAATGCTTTGGGCTATGTAAGGCAAACGCAAGAAAATGATATTTATTTGTATACCTTAGATCAACTAAAGAAAAAAATTGCTGTCGCCTTAGCCGGAGCCGTTGCAGAAGAATTAACGCTTGGCAACCGCAGTACCGGCGCGTCAAATGACTTTAATCAGGCCACTGAGTTAGCTAAACAAATTATTCAGGGCGGGATGTCGAGCTTAGGTATTGTCTCAGCTGACAGCTTGCCGCCGGAGCTGCTGCACTCAACTATGAGTGAAATACTAAGAGACGTTGAAAATTATGTTCGATCTGTGCTTATAACTCAGCAAGAAACAGCTGCTAAAATTCTCGACATACTCTTGGATAAAGAATCACTTACAGGAGATGAGTTTAGAAATATGTTGCAAATTAATAAGCCCTCTTAGCGAGGGCTTATTTTTTTACCTATGCTCTTCCTTTATCCCTGAATAAAAGGCCAAGTGACCAAATACCTGCCAAGCCAACCAACGTATACACAGCGCGGCTTAAAAAGGAGTTTTGACCACCAAAAATTGACGCTACTAGATCAAAATTCAATACCCCGATTAGAAGCCAATTCAATGCCCCAACAATAACGAGCAATAAAGCTAATTTATCCATAATAACCCCCTTAACTTGGACTAAACACACTGGGAACCCCGGCGGCTGCCAAAACCTCTGGTTGCAAGGCTGCTTTGTCATCCCTTCCTGCATCCGCGTTTTTCAGCAGAGCATGCTCCAACGCCTCTTCCAGCGTGTTTATACCAATTACCTGTGCCTCCATATTTCGATATATTTCCTGCCAGTTTTCTTGTGGTATTATTATTTTCTTAGCACCAGCTTGGATTGCAGCATTGACCTTAGCACTAACGCCGCCTACCGGTTTGACTAGTCCCCGGATTGATATTTCTCCAGTCATGGCCACCTGATTGTCGATCGGAATGCCCATAACTGCAGAATAGATGGCAACAGCGACTGTTATACCGGCCGACGGTCCATCAATCGGTCCGCCTCCCGGAAAATTAACATGGATATCATACTTGTGATAATCAATACCGCATCGATTAGCCAACACAGTTAGAACATTTTCTAGCGAACCTTTGGCCATACTTTTACGCCGCATGGTTCGGCCTGGTACTCCGATTTCCTCTTCATCAATAACCCCTGTAACTGTCAGTTTTCCAGTTCCACAGGGGTTAGGAACTGCTGAAACTTCGATTTCCATGACCATACCAATATTGGCTCCATATACCGCTAAGCCATTAGCAAAACCTATTTGCGGCTTAAGCGGCACCTTCTTATCCGGCCGGGGATTATATTGGCCGAAGTTTACTACCCATTCGACGTCCTGCCCGGTTATTTTTTGACCATGGTGATTTAAAGCTACTCCCGCCGCAATCTGAACAATATTTACTGCATCACGGCCATTCATAGCATAATTCTTTATTACCTCGATAGCCGAATCCTCAATTTCAAATTTGACTTTTTGGGCAGCATTTCTTGCTACAATACCCACTTCTTCCGCATTAAGCGGGCGAAAGAAAATTTCTACGCAACGCGACCTTATTGCCGGCGGTATGTCCTGCGGTGTACGTGTTGTTGCCCCAACCAAACGAAAATCAGCCGGCAGGCCGTTTTGAAACATATCGTGAATATGGGTAGGGATATTTGTATCTTCGCTATTATAATACGAGCTTTCCAGAAATACCTTTCGGTCTTCAAGTACCTTAAGCAGCTTGTTCATTTGAATATGGTGGAGTTCACCGATCTCATCAATGAACAATAACCCGCCATGTGCTTTCGTAACAGCACCTGGTTTTGGCTGCGGAATGCCCGCAACCCCCATAGGTCCAGCGCCTTGGTAAATTGGATCATGGACTGTACCAATCAGTGGATCAGCGATGCCGCGTTCATCGAATCTGGCTGTTGTAGCATCCATTTCAATAAACTTGGCTGCTGCACTAAAGGGTGACAGCGGATTACGCTTGGCTTCGTCTAAAATCAGCCTTGCAGCTGCTGTCTTGCCTATTCCCGGCGGTCCGTAGATAAGAACGTGCTGCGGATTTGGGCCGCAAAGCGCGGCTCGTAGCGCTTTCAATCCTTCTTCCTGACCAATGATTTCGGCAAATGTGGTAGGACGGGTTTTTTCCGCAAGCGGTTCGGTTAATGAAACCTCCCTAAGTTTTTGCAGCTTGTCCATTTCCTTCTTTGATTCACGCTCTACTGCCACACGGTTACCTTGTTGCGACCGCAGAAGATTCAGAAAGTACATGCCGATGACAATGGCAAAAAAGAATTGAATCACCGTGATGATATTTACGGCATAATCCACTTAGCCACAAACCCTCCTTCCCGCATCTACAATTCGCCAACAGGCCGGCAAATTTTTTCCTAATGGCACTATGATTCTAGTATGGGCAAGCAAGGTGATTTTATCCTAGCAAAAGCCGCCACATAAGTCATATAAAACCAAGCTTATGTCGTACTTATTTCGCAATCAGGAAGTTATACTTTAGGCACGGAAAATAAAAAAACAAAGGAGATATATCTCCTTTGTTTAGGCGGATTCTTCTTTTTTCTTGCTTTTTCTGTCAACAGTAACTAATATTGGTTCTTCATTGTTAACTACTACATCTTTAGTTACTGTACATTTTACAATATCTGTCCGCGACGGAATTTCATACATCACATTGCGCATAATGCTCTCAATGATGGCTCTGAGTCCCCTTGCGCCCGTGTTACGTTTTAGCGCCTCGCTAGAGATAGCTTTAAGAGCATCTTCCTTAAACTCAAGCTGTACATTGTCAAGTTCAAGGAATTTTTGGTATTGCTTGACAAGGGCATTCTTTGGTTCGAGCAGAATCCGAATGAGTGCCTCTTCATCGAGTGCATCCAAGGTTACGATAACAGGTAATCGACCGACAAATTCGGGAATAAGGCCGAATCTTAACAAGTCTTCAGGCAATATCTTTTTTAAGATTTCGCCGACCTTTTTCTTCTCCTTACTCTCAATCTCTGCACCAAAGCCCATCGTTTTCTTACCCGTACGGGCACTGATAATTTTATCAATTCCGTCGAAGGCGCCACCACAGATAAACAAGATATTAGTGGTGTCAATCTGAATAAATTCCTGGTGCGGATGCTTACGCCCGCCTTGTGGCGGTACACTGGCGACAGTGCCTTCCAGGATTTTCAGCAAGGCTTGCTGTACACCTTCGCCTGAAACATCACGAGTAATTGACGGATTTTCCGACTTACGGGCAATCTTATCAATTTCATCGATGTATACGATACCCTTTTCCGCCTTTTCTACATCATAATCAGCAGCCTGAATAAGCTTGAGAAGGATATTCTCAACATCTTCACCAACGTATCCAGCCTCAGTTAACGAGGTAGCATCGGCAATGGCGAACGGCACATTCAAAATCTTAGCTAGAGTTTGAGCCAACAGCGTCTTACCACTGCCGGTTGGCCCTAACATGACGATATTTGACTTTTGCAGCTCGACATCGTCCATTTTATTGGCAAGATTAATCCTCTTGTAATGATTATAGACAGCGACCGAGAGTGATTTTTTTGCGTCCTCCTGACCAATAACATATTGATCGAGAATTTCTTTAATCTCTTTCGGCTTTAGAATATCTTTTAGTTCTACGTCAATATCTTCATTTAGTTCTTCTTCAATTATTTCATTGCATAATTCAATGCATTCGTCACAAATATATACGCCAGGACCCGCAACGAGCTTTTTGACTTGCTCTTGCAACTTGCCGCAAAATGAGCACTTCAATTGACCCTTATCATCCCCAAATTTCAACATCATATCACCTCTCTATTTGGGATTATCCTTGCGCTCACCTCGAACTATTACCGAGTCAATTATACCATATTCTTTGGCTTGTTGGCTCGACATAAAGAAATCACGTTCAGTATCACGCTGAATATTCTCCAGCGGCTGACCGGTATGATTGACAAGTATGTCATTGAGTAATCCCCGCATCCGTAAAATTTCCCGGGCGTGAATTTCAATGTCGGTAGCTTGCCCCTGAGCTCCGCCCAACGGCTGATGAATCATAACGCGCGCATAGGGGAGAGCATATCGTTTTCCTTTAGCGCCGGCAGCCAGAAGTACTGCAGCCATGCTTGCAGCCATTCCTAGACAGATGGTTGAAACATTGGGCTTAATGTACTGCATTGTATCATATATTGCCAATCCTGCTGTTACAACCCCGCCTGGACTGTTAATGTACAAATGAATATCCTTATCAGGGTCTTCGGACTCTAAGAACAGTAACTGGGCAATAACCAGATTAGCTACGGTATCGTCGATGGGGCCACCAAGGAAAATGATACGGTCTTTTAAAAGACGTGAGTAAATATCGTATGCTCTTTCGCCGCGATTTGACTGCTCAACAACTATTGGCACAAAACTCATGAAAATCACCTCTTTTCATTTTGTCAGAGAATTAACTTACTAACTGATACTGCTTACTCTTTTTCAGTACCATCAATAATAAATTTAGCCGCCTTCTTGCGAAGTACTGATTGCACTAAAGCGTTCAGATGTCCTTGCTTGCGGATAATCTTCTCAACTTCTTCGACGGGAGCGGCGTATGCTTGGGCCATTGCAGCGACTTCAGCTTTAAGATCTTCAGCGCTTGCCTCGATATTTTCAGCCTTTACAATTTCTTCAAGAACCAAGTCGGTTTTAACATTCACCACAGCCGCTTCACGATAGCTTTCCCGCAAGCCGTCCATATCCATCTTGGCATAGGCTAAATACTGGTCAAGTTTCATACCACGGTTTTCAATGTTAATTGCCAAGTCATTAATCATATTGTCGATACGGCTTTCGACCATTACATCAGGAATATCCAGTTCAGAGCTTTCAACCACTTGTTTAATGGCTTCATTTTGGAATTCACGGTCAGCTTTTTCTTCGGCTGCCTTTTCTAATTTATTCTTGATATCAGCCTTTAATTCCTCAACCGTTTCGAACTCACTGACATCCTTGGCAAAATCATCATCTAATGTCGGCATTTCTTTCCGTTTAACATCGTTAATTTTAACTTTGAATACTGCTTCCTTGCCGGCTAAATCAGCTGCATGGTATTCTGTCGGGAAAACAACTTTTACATCGCGCTCTTCGCCAGCTTTAGCGCCGATAAGCTGTTCTTCAAAACCGGGAATAAAACTGCCGGATCCAATTTGAAGCGGATAGCTCTTACCAGCGCCACCTTCAAATGCAACATCGTCAATAAAGCCTTCAAAATCGATGATAGCAAAGTCACCGTTTTCGATTGCTGCATCCTCAGCAACAACCATCTTAGCATGGCGGTTGCGGAGATTTTCGAGTTCTTCTGCAATTTTTTCGTCAGTAACCGGTTCAACCTTTTTCTCAATTTTGAGTCCTTTATATTGGCCAAGCTTCACTTCAGGCTTCGTGATAACCGTAGCTTTGAAAACTAAAGGCTGATCTTCAGTTAAAGCTACAACCTCAATCTGGGGACGAGTTACCGGCTCAACTTTTTGTTCCTCAATTGCTTTGGAATATGCCGCGGGAGCTATAATGTCGAATGCTTCGTCAAGCAGTACTTCTTTTCCGAGGCGCATCTCGATAACTTTACGCGGTGCTTTACCCTTACGGAAACCAGGGATATTAACCTTACCAGCCAGTTTATGATACGCTTTATCAATCGCCTTTGCTACTTCTTCCTGCGGTACCTCTATTTCCAATACCACTTTATTCTTTTCTATTCTTTCGGCCGTTGTTTTCATTGATGCTATATCCTCCCTATGTAGTTGCAAAATATACGACAAGCTTTCCCGCCAAATATAGCATTACCAATTTTGGCATAAATTTCACGGTTTCCCCAATTATTTTTTAAAAAAATCAGGGTTATTTCAGCATGTCATGCGCTTAATGATACCATAATTGTATAACAAAAACAAGAGATATGCTAAAAACCAGCAGTCACCCCTGCTGGTTTTTGCTTACCTTCTATGGAGCGGAAAACGAGATTCGAACTCGCGACCCTCGCCTTGGCAAGGCGATGCTCTACCACTGAGCTACTTCCGCATTTTACTTCGACCCCTGACAACGAAATTTATTATATACCATTTACAAAAACTTGTCAACATACTTTATTAACACAAAGACACACCATGCCGACAATTTTGCATATTATGTACCAGGCCCAGAGTTAAAGGAGGGAATCCATCTTGTATTACCGATTGAATAAGGACTGCAGACTGGTTAAGGGAGCAAAACGCGGTGCTATTTATGACTTCCAAAGCGGGAAAGTTTATTCGATAAACAATGGCGCTGTTCAATTGCTGTTGGCCTGTCAGGAACACTCTCTGGATAAATTGCTTGATGTTACTAATTCCAATAGTAAGAAATACTTAAGTTTTCTTGATGATCTCACCGGAAAAGGTGTTGGCTCGCTCTATACTTTTGACCCGGGGATAAAAGCGCCGACTGCCGAAGTACAGGTAGCAGATGACATCAGACTTGAATTTCTCTGGTTAGAGCTGACATCCAAGTGTAATAATCGCTGCCTGCACTGTTACGCTACCAGCGGTCCGGTAATCGAAACTAAGGATTGTGTACCCCATGAAAGATGGCTGAGTCTGATCGATGAGGCTCGTCAAGCCGGCGCAACTGCCATTCAGCTTATTGGGGGCGAACCCCTGATGTACCCAAAATGGCGCGAATTGGTAGTTAAAGCTAAAAAATCCGGCTATGAATTTATTGAAATATTCACTAATGCTACCCTAGTCGACGATTCTTGCATTAATTTTTTCAAAGAAAACGATGTAAGCATCGCTACAACGATTTACTCCGACTGCAGTGAAATTCACGATAAAGTTACCCTTAATCAAGGCAGCTTTGACAAGACCCTTACAGCCATAAAAAAGATCATTGCAGCCCAGATTCCTTTGCGCATTGCTTCTATTATAATGAAAGCAAATGAAACCGAGCCACAGAAAATCATGGATCTCTGCCAGCAACTCGGCGTCGAAGTCAACCCCCCTGACGTTGTTAGACCAACAGGCCGCGGTGATGACAAAGAATTAATTCCTTCAATGTATACTAAGCAACCTATTAAACCTCCGTTTTATACCGATGCCGAGAGCTTTGCCAAAGCCCAGATGCATCACAGCTGCCTAGCAGGGAAAATAGCTGTCACCGCGACTGGCGACATTATTCCCTGCATATTTGCCCGCAGCCAAATATGCGGAAACATACTCACGGAATCTCTTACGGAGGTACTTCGCGGACAGCCTTTACAGCAATGTTGGCGTACAACCAAGGATCATGTAGAGAAATGCAAAGATTGTGAGTTTCGCTATGCCTGCAGCGACTGCCGGCCGCTAGCGCAAGGCAGCGACCCAAACAAACGGTGGTTGGCATGCTCATGTGGGTGCTCGTATAACCCTTATACTGGTAAATGGGAGGAATGAAATTTATGTTTGAAGACACAAGACGCCCTAAATGGGAAGACCCCGAAATAGCCGAATGGGAAGATGAAATTGACTATTATGACAATGAAAGACAAATAGGCTGTTACCCAACAGGAACCCCCTGTAGGCCAAATTGCTCACCTACCTGCAATCCGGCCTGCTCGCCTGGCTGTAAACCATCCTGCAGACCAAATTGCTATCCTACCTGCAGCCCTAGCTGTAATCCGCGCTGCGCGCCCAACTGCAATCCGCGTTACTGCAATCCTAGATGGTGTGGCCCAAGCTACTGCTACCCCCGCTATTGTTACCCGCGCCAATGCCGCCCTGCCAGCACTTGCAATCCGTCCTGCCGTCCCCGCCAATGCAAACCTGACTGCCGCCCATATTAAATGCTTGTACTGAAAACGCCCTACCCATTTGGGTAGAGCGTTTTTTTGTCCGGTGACCACGACGCTGTAAACTCCATTAAACTCCATCAAACTCCATCTGAACCAAGGCTCACTTCATCTATTAAAGCTGTTTGCTGCCTGGTAGAGTAAATCCTCGTCCCAGCACTTCGGCAGCGTCCTGCATTATCATAAAGGCATAAGGATCAGCCTCATGAACCAGCGCTTTAATCTTTGCAATTTGCGTTAAACTCACCACAACAAAGATTACCTCTTTTTCCTGTCTAGTAAAGGCTCCCTCGCCACGTAAGATAGTTACACCGCGGCCAACCTCCTGTAAAATGGTTTTAACTATCTGTTCGGAGTTATATGAGACAATATAGATTGTTTTCTTCCTATTGAAACCTTCTACAACCTTATCGGTAACATTCGCGCTGACAAACATCGAAATTAGCGTCAAAACCGCTAGCTTAAGTCCAAATAAGCCTGCCGCAATAAGCATAATAGCACAATTAATTGCAAAGCTTACAAACCCAACATTAAGAGAGTATTTTTTCTTTACGATAGCTGCGATTATATCTAATCCGCCAGAACTTCCATCGACACGGAAAATCAGGCCGCTTCCAATTCCGGACATCACACCGCCCATAATGGCGGCGAGTAGTGGATCATCAAGGACCTTCCAGTTATTTAGAAATCGAGTTGCATCTATAGCAACCGAAAACCAAATTGTGCCATAAATCGCTATCGTAGTATACTCTTTGCCGAGATTACGGTAAGCGGCTACAAGCAGTGGGACGTTCATTAAAAAAATCTGCAGACCAATAGGCAGCTTAAATAAATAATAAAAGATTATTGCCAAGCCACTGATTCCGCCACTGAGAAAATGGTTAGGAACAAGTAAAAGATTTATCGAACAGCTGCTAATTATACACCCAAGACTGACAAAAAAATATTGAATAGTTTTCTTCCGCATGTAGGCCTCCATATATAATTTTGGATATTGTTCGTGAAACCATCTCAAATTTCCTGTATCGGTTATTGAATTACATGTATTAATGACCAAAAGTCGTTTTTCATAACCCTTCGGATTAATACCATCTACTGTTAATATGCGCCACTGGAATAATTTTAAGGCCTTCTCCGCCGCGCCCAAAAGCAGGATATTGTGAACAAACATCTAATGTATATACTACAACAATAACACTTTTATAAGGGAGTGAGTTCCTTGCGCAGCAATATTGTAAAAAAAGGTTCTACTCGAGCTGCCCATCGGGCATTATTCTATGCTATGGGCTATACCCCGGAGGATTTGCAGAAACCGCTAATCGGGGTAGTAAATGCTTTTAACGAAATAATTCCAGGTCACATTCATCTTAGGGATATTGCCGACGCCGTCAAACTTGGCGTAGCATCTGCCGGTGGCACACCTATGGAATTCCCGGCAATCGGTATTTGCGACGGCATTGCCATGGGCCATGAAGGCATGAAGTTCCCTCTGGCCAGCCGCGAACTAATCGCCGATTCTATCGAATCAGTTGCTACAGCTCACGCCCTTGATGGTCTTGTGCTTATACCTAACTGTGACAAAATAGTCCCCGGTATGTTAATGGCCGCTGCCAGACTAAACATCCCGTGCATCGTCGTCAGCGGCGGTCCCATGATGGCCGGTCGCTATAGCGGGAAAGATATTAGCGTAAGTAACCTGTTTGAGGCTGCCGGCTTATACGAAAGCGGTAAAATCACAGTTGCCGAGCTTGACTCCCTCGAGAAAGCAGGGTGCCCAGGATGCGGCTCATGCGCCGGGTTATTTACTGCCAACTCGATGAACTGTTTGACCGAAGCTCTCGGTATGGCACTTCCTGGAAACGGAACTATCCCTGCCGCCCAGTTTGGCGCCCGCCGCATGCTGGCAAAAAAAGCAGGTTCTATGATAATCGATTTAGTTGCTAAAGATATAAAACCGCGCGACATCATGACTATGAAAGCTTTCGAAAACGCCATAACTGTTGATATGGGTATCGGCGGATCATCCAATACAGTGCTTCACCTGACAGCAATTGCCCACGAGTCAGGTCTCGAATTACCACTTGAACTGTTTGACGCAATAAGCGCCAAAACCCCATATATAACAAAACTTAGCCCAGGCGGCACCCACCATCTTCAAGACCTGAACGAGGCTGGCGGAATCTCAGCCGTTATGAAGGAACTGTCTAAGGCCGGCCTTATCCATACTGAAGCCCTTACCGTATCCGGTACTGTTGCGGACAGAATCAAAAATGCAGAAATAACCCGCTCTGATGTAATAAAAGCAATCGATAATCCATACCGCAAGACCGGCGGCATTGCTATTCTCAAAGGTAATCTTGCTCCCGATACCGCCGTTGTCAAAGAAAGTGCCGTAACCGAAGACATGCTCGTGTTCGAAGGACCGGCCCGTGTCTTTGACTCCGAAGAAGAAGCTATTGATGCTATAATTGGTAAGCAGGTAAAGGATGGCGACGTTGTTATCATTCGTTATGAAGGCCCGAAAGGCGGCCCCGGCATGCGGGAGATGCTTAACCCAACTGCCGTTATCACCGGTATGGGGCTGCGTGTCGCACTGTTGACTGATGGCCGGTTCAGCGGAGCAACCCGCGGTGCCTGCATCGGTCATGTCTCGCCCGAAGCTATGGACGGCGGACCGATTGGCCTGTTAAAAGAAGGCGATATCGTTTCGATAGATATCCCCGGCCGCAAGCTTAATGTAGCTTTGAGCGACGACGAGCTAGCAGCCCGCAAAGCTGCCTGGGTCAAGCCCGAACCTAAAGTAAAAACTGGCTATCTTGCCCGCTATGCTAAGCTTGTCAGTTCGGCTAATACCGGTGCTGTTCTGAAATAGCTTACGCTAAAAATAAGGTAATTTTGTCATCTTCGGTTTATCTTTGTAAAAGATGGGTAATACTAACACCGGAGGTGATAATATGGGTTTTAAAGACCTTCCGGGCGGAAAAAACGACAAGAAAAGCAGTAGTTCATCTACTGAGTTTTCAAAAGAAATTGCCCCGAGTTCCAAAAACAAAGAATCCTCCAAATGTAAATAGTGCAACGACAAAGGGTGGCCATCGCGCCACCCTTTTGCAGTCTTATTTGCTTATACTTTTGAGAGCCCGTTCTTCAGCGGGTATACGAATGCACAACAGCAAGGCTGCGTTCAAGATTGTTGCAGCAATTGCCGTTATATAAGCAGAGAAGATAAGCGGCACACTTAATAAAACAACCGATACCGCCAAATAATTAGGATGAGTCATAAACCGATAAGGACCTCGCTGTACAAGGCGGGTACCCGGAACAACAAAAATCCGAGTATTCCAAAATTGTCCCAAACTTAATATGCACCAATAGCGCAAAATTTCAGCCAGTAAAAATAAAGCAAGCCATACATACCATACTTCACTCAAACGGTTATATAACAGCGCTTCTGACAGCCACCCAAACAGCCAGCCAGTGTGAAGCAGCACCATCAAGGGATAATGCTTGCGACCGTATTCTTTGACCCCCATTGCTGATACAATTCTTCGATTACGAGCCGCCAGCCTAATTTCAAAGATTCTTTCAATAATTATAACAGCCACTAAGATAAGACTACAAGTTACTACCATCGGAATAACACCTGCTCTGCGCTAAAACCAGGCCCTAGCGCCAACATAACGCCGTAGCTATTATTAGCAGAAGTGTTTGCTAAAAACTGCTCTAAAACAAAGAAAACTGACGCACTCGACATATTGCCATAGTGTTTAAGGATGTCCTCAGCTTCAGCCAGCTCACCGTTAATAAGGCCAAGACTTTCGTTATAGGCCGTAAGGACTTTGGCCCCGCCCGGGTGAACAATATAATGATTTATTTCTGCCTGTGTCAGCCCCCAGCAGCTGCAGGCCTCATCTAATAACTTGGGCAGATGCCGCCTAATAATACTTGGTATATCCCGGGAAAAGCGAACTTTCAGCCCTGTTTCAACAACATCCCATCCCATAATGTCCTCAGTATCCGGAAACAAGGTGCTGTAGCTTCCGATTATTTCCGGCCCCGCCCCATTTAACCCCAACACTGCGGCGGCAGCTCCATCAGCAAAAATACTTGTGCCAACTAAATTTGACTTAGAAAAGTCGTTTTGCTGAAAGGTAATACTGCATAATTCAACCGAAACAACTACTACATAGCTACTCGGCAGCGAATTAGCCATCTCAGCTGCTCGAGCCAGCCCGCTTATCCCGCCGGCACAGCCCAATCCCCATACAGGGAGACGAACGGAATGAAAAGATAAGCCTAACTTCTGAATAAGCTTTGCATCTAAGGTAGGAGTAGTAATACCCGTTGAAGTTA
This sequence comes from Veillonellaceae bacterium, assembly GCA_012523975.1. Taxonomy (NCBI): domain Bacteria; kingdom Bacillati; phylum Bacillota; class Negativicutes; order Veillonellales; family Veillonellaceae; species Veillonellaceae bacterium. The sequence goes on along the minus strand of JAAYSF010000073.1, from coordinate 38,032 downwards.
CAAATACCACGCCGCTAATATCTTGGGGATCTACCCCAGCACGTTCAATTGCCGACGAGACCGCATTGATTGCAAGCTCGAGCGCCGTTTTTTCGAACTGGTTATTTGCTTCATTGAACGAATGGGGTTTCGAATACCAATCGAGCGGACAAGAGAAGTACCGAGTTTTTATATTGCCATTATCAAAAATGGACAACATTCGCCCAAGCCCATGGAAATTGTCGTTAAACATAGCAGCGACAAATTGCTTTACCTCGTCTTGGTTAACAGCATGTTTCGGCACCGCTGTAGCCACCCCAAGAATTTTCGGCATGGACATCTTATCACCTCATATGATTAGCATTTTCAAGGCTCGGTGCATTCTATGTGATTTTTTACCAATATATCCTCATTGAATTATAAATAAAAGATCGGCGTTAGGCTCAGCTCTAACACCGATCTTTAATCTTGCGCGTAATTATAATGCAACTTTTTCTAAAGCTGCTTTGCAGATTTGTTCCGGACTCATATCACCTGCAAGCTGATAGCCGCTAGCAGCTAATTTTTCAATAACCAGCCTCGCAGCGTTGGCATCAGTAGAATATTGGGGAACAGCCTCATCAAATCTGTCACGCAACTTTAAAGCATATACTTTCTCTGGCTTTACAGCTACAAAGGCTCCCTTGGATTCGGCAAGGTCGGCCTGCGTCCCTAACCATTTAACAGTCATTTCTTCACTAAAATGAATCAGGTGCGTAAGCCACATATAATCCATCACTGCTAATGCAACCTTAACATCAAGATCCCGCCCCGGCTTCATTGCTGTAATTTCTTCTTTTGTCACAATGTCATCCTCCAGCTACATAAATATGGTCACTATTATATCATACAATTATAAAACAGGTTCTAAACTTTTTCTATTATGGTACTAAGTGTAAAATTATGATATACTTGGAATAAAGCTATTGATGGAGGTAACCAACATTGAAACAGCTACTACGCTTTACATTATGTTGTTTTGTCTTGCTTGCCGCTTCGTTCCTAGTCCTATCCCCAGCTCAGGCAGCACCGTCACTGGAAAAACCTAAAGCAAAACTCTCAGTTAACGTTAACATTGATCAGGCTAATATATTTTGGAATTATACTTTCTTAACAAAAGATACCGACTTGGCCAAACCGGAAAGTATTAAACTTATTTGGAGCCGAGGTGATTCACCCAGCAAAGAAAAATCAGAAGTCATCGTTATGGCGGGTAAGTCAACCGGAAAGGCAATCATCGAAACCGATAAAGGCGCATTGGTTAATCTCCGCGTATGTGTCTATGGCCCCAAAAGACTTAAGCTCGGTACCATTGACCTGCAGGTCCTGAATAACGGCCAATCTGAATTTATCAATATAACGCCGCCTGAATATACCGAACCCAATATGACTTGGGGAAATGTTAATTAGTATTACGTTTAAACACCAGATTTCTGGTGTTTATTTTTTCGCACTATATTATTGCTTTTGTTTAGAAACCGCAGCAAAAAAGCGCTTTAAGTTATCCGGAACCTGCTTAGGCCTCTGCGGCAAAACCATGGTTCTCTTAGCTCCATAGATATTGCGAAGTATGGCGTCAATAATCATGGCCTTGGGCGGCGCAGTGTATTCTCTACCCTGCCAAATCCAAACCCGGCAATCAATATCCTGCCCGGCAATTTCCCCGCAGCAGCTGCACCGACTCTCTTTAATATCGAGTTGGATATCGCGCCCGTTAATTCGAATTGTCGGCGAACTGATAAATCCCAACGCCTCTGCCTGCTGTTCATCTTCTACTAAAGTCTTCCGCACTTCAACATTATATCCGATATTACGCAGAAACAGTGACGCCTCGCCAATCGCCTCGTCTAAACTGGCATCAGTGCCAATACAACGGTCACACGTTGTTAAATCAATAAACATAAACTCAATAAGGGTTTTTTTCTCGGCGGGTTCATCTAAGCTACTATTATTACTCTTGCTGCAACCCTTCAGCTCAACCGCCATTCCGGAGCAGCACTTTTCTTTGTTCACGCCCTCACTCCCTTATCTCCTTTAAGGTCATTATATTACTAGATATTTACATTAGCAATATCCTGCTATCTTCTTTGCCATGGCAAAAGAACAAGCACTGACTGCATTTCTGTCACCGGAATTATATTCATTAAAACCTGGTAGATAAAATAAAAAGGCTTTCAGGACAAATTCCTGAAAGCCTAAAGCATGCATTTAGAAAAATTGGTGCGGGGAAGGGACTTGAACCCCCACGGTCACCCGCCAGATCCTAAGTCTGGTGCGTCTGCCAATTCCGCCACTCCCGCATATATTGGTGTGTTGCAACTATTACATGATAACATAAAGCTGCTTACTTTGCTAGTCTTTTTTTAATAAGATAAGTAAATGTAGGCATATGCTCAAGGCTGGCTAATAGCTCTGCCTCCCATTGCATTTGGAAATCAAGGCAAAAAGTAAAAAGACCTACAGTTTGCTCTGTAAGCCTTATCATTGTTTGAATTGGTGCGGGAGAAGGGACTTGAACCCCCACGGTCACCCGCCAGATCCTAAGTCTGGTGCGTCTGCCAATTCCGCCACTCCCGCATGTATTGAATTTTAAATGGTGACCCACGATGGACTCGAACCATCGACACCCTGATTAAAAGTCAGGTGCTCTACCGACTGAGCTAGTGGGTCATTAGTAACATCAATGGCAGGGGCGGCTGGACTCGAACCAACGCATGACGGAGTCAAAGTCCGTTGCCTTACCGACTTGGCTACGCCCCTATATATACATTGTAATAATTGTTAAATAAATGGGGTGACTGAAGGGATTCGAACCCTCGAGTAACGGAGCCACAATCCGCCGTGTTAACCGCTTCACCACAGCCACCATGTTTTTGTCCCTGACGACGAATTCCATTATATCATGCTGCTAAGTTTATGTCAACGATTATTTTTTCGTTTTTTACCCTTTCGGAACAGGCTTAGCGAAAACAAAACACCAGATTTTTTCTGGTGCTAATAATGGCGACCCCGGCAGGATTCGAACCTGCGACCTTTTGATTCGTAGTCAAACGCTCTATCCAGCTGAGCTACGGAGTCACATCAGCGATTACTTGTATATTATATAATCGAAATAGATTATTGTCAACATAAAATCAATAAGAATTTTTTCCTCACTTAATACACCACCACATTAGACCTAGGTCATACACTTTCTAATATTGCTCCAACAGTAGTCAACACATAGCCACGATCTTTTAAAAGCGGTATTATCTGACTTAATGCATCGGGCGTTCCTGGAGCGTGGAGATGAAAAAGAACAATTGAACCGCCCGTTACTTGACTAATAACCCTATTTATTATAGTTTCTGAGGATAACCCACTCCAGTCCCGGGTATCAACGTCCCATAAAACAATAGCTTCATAGCCTAGGTTTCTAACCTCCTCTATTACATAATTGTTATAATCTCCATAAGGCGGACGGAAATATCTTGCCGGCGCATCACCTATACCTTTCTTTAACGCAGTTTCCGTACTAATAAGCTCAGCTGCGATGGCATCCGCCCCAAGCCAAGAAAAAACTGGATGCGAATATGAATGGTTGGCAATCTCATGCCCTTCTTCTGCTATTTTACGTACCAAGTTTGGGTTGTTTTCTGCCCAATCACCAGATAAAAAAAAGGTCGAGTGAACCTCATTAGCCCTTAAAACATCAAGAATAGTATCTACCCTATAACTACTCCCTCCGTCATCAAATGTTAGGGCAACTTTAGGACTAGCCTCGCTCACCCGGCTTATGACAGCAAATGGGTGAATAGCCTTCGGCGACTTTACTGCCTTTGGCGGAACTTTCGCAAGCAGTTGGGAGACGGTCACAATTTCGAAGCCCATACCCTTGAGCTCGCGAATTACTTCCGGCAGAGCGGCGGCTGAGTGTTTTGCCTTCATATTTATGCTAATAATATCACCGCTGGCAGCAGAGTTTTTTATTTTGTCGATAATTGCTTGCGGTGAATTTATTGTCCAGTCGCTAGTATCTAAACCACGAATAACGCTGAGAAAGTTAGCATAGGCTGCTTTAAGAAAATCATTCTCGTAGTAATTATATGGCGGGCGGACAAATTTAGCTGATACCCCAAGTGTATTTTGCAGTATCTCCCCTGCCCCCGTTAACTCTTTCGCTATTTCGTCGTCTCTTAGCTGTCCCCAATATTTCATGGTGAGACCATAATTCCCAAATTCGTAGCCTTTATCAGAGGTTTTTTTTACTAGAACCGCATTCTTTTCGATAAATTGCCCCGACAAAAAGAAGGTCATTTTTATCTGTTCCATTTCACCGATAGCAACGACACTTTCTAATTCTGCTGCCGTTCTAATATCTTCCACACTGATGGCTACTGCCTTTCCAGTAATTGCAACATTGTCAATTATTTCGCCAGGTTCGGCATAGACCGTCCCCATCAGCGTAAAATACCAAAGCAGCAGCATTGTTAAGACTTTCACATCACCAACTCCTATCCATGTCCTACATAGATATTTATGGTGAGTATCAGTCAATTATGCAAAATGATATTAGTATATAAAAAAACAAGGTAAAATCAGCTTAATAAAACCGATCTACCTTGCCAAATATTTTACTATAAAGGTCAACTATCACTTATTTACTTTTTGAGGATCGGCATAGTATTGGCAGCATGAGGCATTACAGTTACGGTATAGTCTTTACGGCCAAGCTTTTGTTCAGCAATAGCAATTGCCTCATCCAATGTTTCCGCAGCAATAAACCCAGCCTTTTCAACAAAAGCCTTGTTCTCCGGAAGGGTTACAAGAATCATCGGGATTTGTCTAGCCATGGCGCCGCATTTTAAGGCAATAAAACCTGGCACGGTAAATCCGTCGCGCAAAGCAATTTCACGATCATATAACGATTCATAGTTGAACCAGCCGCTGAAATCAGGCGGCTCCATAATATCACGACACTCAAGCAGCATAATAATAACACCGTCTTCTTTGGCTGCAATATAGGCATTATCAATAGTTTTTGAACCTTGATACAAGTTGATATCTTTAGGGAATCCGCCAGCTGAGGCAATTACAAGGTCAGCCTTTCCGTTAATTGGAACGCCGAAGATTTCTTCTACTGTCTTAGTTCCCTCGAGCCAAGCATCATACCAATGTCCGGCCACAATACGAGCAATCTGGCCTTCAGCTGTAAGTACTGCATTGAGCAAGAACGCCGGTTTTGCTAGTGCGGCCATTTCAGTCATATCTTCATTCATAAAATTACCTTCAAGTTTGCCAGATACGCAGCGGGGGCTTATGCCTTTACCGACTTCTTCATGCAGGCACAATCTATGATTAGCTTGAATACTTGCATAACCCGAGACACCAGGCATAATAGCTTTTCTTCCACCGCCGAAACCGGCCATCAAGTGATAAACAATACCACCCGTGAGAATTACTTTGTCAGCATTGGCAACGTGCTTATTAATCCAAGTCTCATTGCCGCGTGAAGTTTTACCAATAAAAACAAAGTCTTCGGTTTTAGGAGCATAGCTTTGCACAATCTCAACGCGATCTACAACTTCTTGACCGTAGGTTGCTACATTTTCTTCATCAGTATGATAACGATGAGCACCAAGACTAACTACAATTTTTATATCTGAATCAGGAATACCTGCTTCATTTAATTCATTTAAAAGAACCGGCAAAAAAAGATCATGGCGAACCCATTTACGGGTTATATCGCTGGCAATTATAGCTACGCTATCACCTTTTTTTACGACTTCTTTTAACGGCGGCGTACCAATTGGGTTATTCAATGCAACTTTAACGGCTGCTGGTACGTCAGCAACGGCCTCATAGTGTTTTCCTTCCACAAAATTTATGACGCGTTCTTCAGGCAGTGAAATTTTAAATTCGCCGTCTCCAAATCCCAGCGCATATTCTTTCAACATATGTTTCCCTCCTAAATTACAAATGTGCGGTTCTGAAACAGCAGAAAACTCGTTTTACATACTATTTATTATATCAATTATTATTGAAATGAGATAAAAAATCAAGGTAAAACAAAAAGACTCCAGCAAAAATCATAGTATAATGCATATTTACTGATTGTCAGTACGTTCTAATATTATGCGGTGATCCACAAGGTGTAATTCCTTAATGCGAGCTACTATTGTTTTACGTTGTCCAAATATGTTCTCAAGATAGATTTCATTACCCTGCGGTATTAATTTATCTACCCGCTCAAGAAGTAATTCTTCTTTACCACCATGGTGGATATATACATTAGCCTCGCACATTTTTATCCTCCATCTCCATACATTTTCTAATTTGGGCCAATAGCATTTCAACAAGGTGCGGCAATGGTTCAGCCGCGATTCCAATAATTTCGATATTACTGCGGTGGATAGGCAGTAAAAGTTTTTTAGCTTTGCTGCTCGCTATGGCGGCAGCCATGTTGGGCGATAACTCGCCCTGCATGGAATTAGCGACAATAATGCTAAGCGATCCTACTATCCAGTCAACCTCGTTTGCATTATAGATGATTGCATTTTCACCAGTCGCGCCTTCATTTGCACCCGCTTTCAGCATTGCTGCAGTAGCCAAGGAGTTAGTACCAAGGGCCAAAACTTCTACTTTGTCGTGAAATTCACGCCGTAGTCGCTCAATAATTACCTTGCCCATACCGCCGCCCTGCCCGTCAATGACTGCAATTCGCATCTATTTCCTCCCGAATCATATTAAGAATGATATAAGCTTTAATTCTCCCATTGCGCTACGGAATCTGAGCTATTGAAAAATAATGTATCTCCTTTAGCCTCCGCTTGTTCCAGGAATATTATTATACCTTCGAGATTTGCTTTGTTCTTCCTGCAAAATTGCTGCATTAAAGTTGTGTTTGTATATATACTCATATAGGGTATACTGACAATATGGAGAATAATAACAAAACCCCATTTCAAAAATGCCGAATTAAAGGAGTGGACACCTGTGGAGAAGTTATTTGATATTACCGGTATGGTTGGCCTAATCCTTTTAACGCTTACTTTGTTCTGGGCCGGCTTTTATAACCTTAAGCTTAAGCAAATAAATAGAGGCATACTGTTCATTTTATTTGGCATATTGGTAGCTGTGATTTTGGTTAAAGGCCTTCTCTGGCCTGATAGCACCTTTTAATGAAAACGACCGTCATTAGCCCGTGAGGCTTTAGACGGTCGCTTACTCATTAGCAATCAAAGTTCGTCTTCTATACCACCCTCGAGATGCGTTTCGGTATATGTGACGGGATTGTCAATAGCTCCGTGAGATTTCAATTCTTTGTACAGTGTTTCCTGCTTATCCTCAGGCAGCTTTTTGACGAATTTGTTGAGTTTTAATTCCTTAGCATTAAATCCTGCATCTCCGCCAGCTTTTATATGCTTTTCCAGGGTCATACAAGCACCTCCACTTTAGTACTTACAATTAGTATGTCCAAAAGACATATGAAAAGTCTTCTAATTTTTGACCATACTCCTGCCATGCGTGTTTTTTATCGTCTAAGTGGTAAAAGCTAGTTAGCAACTTGAACAAGAAGACCGTCATCGGCGAATAGCCGTTATGACGGTCTTGTTTATATCATATGTTAGCCTTAATTTCTGCCTTATAATAATCTTCATAAGTCTTATAAATGTAATCATACACGATTGATAAATTACATGCCTGTTGATCTTCAATATAGAATTCTTTACTTTCTTCACCAACACCTACACCGACATAATACTTACCCTTGACTTTGCCAATTTTAAATTTGATATGATTAATTTTATGTATTCCAAGAATTAAGAGCAAACCAAAGCGTTTTAGGTTGTCTTCACTACTAAATTCAACCGCTTCAGTAAAAGAGTAAGAAATATTCCTATCATAGTTCCCATAGGGGGCAAGTTTCAGAATATTGGGTTGGCCTCCCAGGTAGTTCATAAAGCCTTTAATTAGATTGCTAATAAACTGCTCACAGTCGACCTCGTAACAATTGTAATTATAGTCGTGTTCTGCTGCTATCTGTTGTAAATACTCATGCTTATTCATAACCTAACCTCCAGCATTATTTTACTATATTATTATATTTTCATACTTAAAGATAATAAATCCTGCTCATCAATACCCGGGTGGTACATATGTTGATAAAAAATCTTTGAAATAATTGCGCGGAGCGATGGCAATATGATAGAATATTCAATATATTCTATCATATTGTGAGGGGTGGTTCTTATGGAGAAAAAAGCTTGGTGTGAGCATGATGAAAAAACAGTAAAATACACGAAGTTAAATTATGAGTTTGATGATAAAGCCGTATTGCTCAGATTACGGTCATGGTTTTGCCCTGAGTGTGGTGTCCATGGCTCGGAATCAGAAATTATGGAACAACACGATATAAGATAATTCGATGATTGCGAGGAAAGCCAGTGGAAAGAACATTTGTATTAATTAAGCCCGATGGCGTGGCCAAAGGTGTCTGCGGAGATATAATTAGTCGATTTGAACGGCGTGGGCTAAAAATTGCAGGAGTAAAATTTTTTAATATATTGGCTGAGCAGGCTGATGAGCATTATAAAGAGCATAGAGGTAAAAGTTTCAATAGCAATCTTGTAAATTATATAATGTCAGGCCCCGTTTTAGCTATGGTTCTTACCGGTGAAAATGCAGTCAAAATTGTACGCGCAATGATTGGCCCCACTAATCCAGCGGAAGCAGCACCAGGCACAATCCGCGGCGACTTCGGACTGACAATAGAAAGAAATATTATTCACGGATCAGATAGTATTAGCAGCGCGGAGCGAGAAATCGAAATTTTTTTCAATAAGAATGAGCTAATATAAGATAGATGTATAAAGTGAGAAGCCGGGAGTATTACCGTCTTGGTCATCAGATAAATTTGATTCAATCTGCACTAAATAAGAAGCCATCTAGTAATTTTACTAGATGGCTTTTATGCTAAAATTCAATGGCGTCCCAGGAGAGATTCGAACTCCCGACACACGGCTTAGAAGGCCGTTGCTCTATCCAACTGAGCTACTGGGACAAAATTGGAGCGGGTGATGGGAATCGAACCCACGTGACTAGCTTGGAAGGCTAGGGCTCTACCATTGAGCTACACCCGCTTATTATTATATTGTGGTCGGAGCGGCAGGATTCGAACCTGCGACCCCCTGGTCCCAAGCCAGGTGCTCTACCAAACTGAGCCACGCCCCGTTAATCACAAAAACTATTGTATCATAAGGTTACATAACAGTCAATACTTTTCTTTTGGAAATATTTATTGAATCTTAGGAATTAGTTAAATTAGTAGCCAAGGCGAAAAGCCTTGGCTACTAATCACATAACTTATATTATCACAAAATGCTTGTCATAGCAAATCTTAAACTATAACTTTGCGGCTTACTTATTGAACAGATTTTTCAGGGCTTGTTTATTAGTTTCTCTGTTCAATTTAGCAATATAAGTGGTAAGTTTAATTTCCTTAGGGCAAGCTTGTACGCAGTTTTGGCTGTTACCGCAGCTAGCGATACCACCTTTGGCCATAATTGCATTCAGGCGATCTTCCTTAAAATACTCACCAATTGGGTGCAAGTTGAACAAATGCACTTGTCCTAATGGCTGTGGTCCGATGAAATCTGAACCAGGGTTAACGTTAGGGCAGGCTTCCATACAGCATCCGCAAGTCATGCAGCGGGAAATCTCGTATGCTTCTTGAGCAACCCTCGGATTCTGACGCGGAGCATCGTTATGCACTTCCCAGGTTCCATCAACCTTTACCCAACCTTGAATGCGTTTTAAGTTTTCAAACATTAAGGTACGGTCAATGTGAAGGTCACGGATAACAGGGAAGGTACGAGCCGGCGCAAGGCGAATTGGCTGTTGCAGGTGATCAATCAATGCTGAGCATGCTTGTTGAACCTTACCATTAATAACCATTGTGCACGCACCGCAAACTTTTTCAAGACAGTTACATTCCCAAACAGGGGCAGTTGTCTTTTTGCCGTCTTTTGTTACAGGATTCTTTTGAATTTCCATAAGACACGCAACAACATTAAGTGCAGGGCGATAGTCAACTTCAAACTCTTCTGTGTAAGGTTTGGAGTTAGGACCATCTTGTCTTTCTATAATAAAATGAACTTTTTTCTTATTTTCTGCCATGATTATCCAACCTCCTTTTTACGCTTTTTTGGCAACAGCATAGTTACGAGGACGCGGTTTAACCAGCGAATGATCAAAATCCTCATAGCTAATTATAGGTTCTTCTGTTGCCGGGTCATATTCAGCGATTGTAATCTTCATGAAGCGTTCGTCATCACGGGTTGGGAATTCGCGCTTGTAGTGCGCGCCGCGGCTTTCATCACGCATACGTGCTGCTTTGGTTATTACTAAAGCATAAATAATCATATTGCGAAGCTGTCTTACAAACATTGCTTCTTGGTTTGCCCAGGTTGATCTGTCAGTTAGGCCGATATTATCCCAACGTTTAAGAATTTTCTTTACTTCAGCGAAACAGTAATCAAGGTCTTTATTCACACGCTCGATGGTAACGTATCTGGTCATTAAGTTACCGAGTTCATGGTGTAGCTGATGCGCATTTTCTGGTCCATCCATTTTTAAGATGGCTTCATATTCAGCGCGAGCTTCGTCTTCGGCTTTTTTCAATTCTGCGTCAGTAAGTTCTGAACCTTTTTCCCCTTGTTTAGCCCAACGCATAGCTTCCGGACCGGATACAGTACCAGAATAGCAAGCGGATAGAAGTGAGTTTGCACCAAGACGGTTTGCACCGTGATATTGATAATCACATTCGCCAGATGCCATAAGACCAGGAATGTTGGTATTGTGTTTAATATCTACCCAGATACCGCCCATGGAATAGTGAACGGAAGGATAAATTTGCATCGGAACTTTACGGGGGTCATCGCCCACGAATTCCGAATACATTTCCAGAATACCGCCCAGTTTACGCTCGAGGTAATCAGCCGGAATATGGGAAAGGTCAAGATATACTTTGTTTTCGCCGTCGATACCAAGTTTTTGGTTTACGCATACATCGTAAATCGCACGAGATGCTACGTCACGCGGTACAAGGTTGCCATATGCAGGGTACATTTCTTCCAAGAAGTACCAAGGCTTACCATCTTTATATACCCAAACACGGCCGCCTTCACCACGGCAAGCTTCTGACATTAAGCGGTTTTTATCGGAACCAGGAATTGCGGTCGGGTGAATCTGAATAAATTCAGGGTTACCGATTTTAGCGCCTTGCTGGTATACAGCAGATACTGCTGAACCATTACAGATTGTCGAAGCAGTACATCTGCCGAATATCATACCAGGGCCGCCTGTTGCCAGGATAACTGTATCAGCGCGGAAGGCTTTGATTTCCATGGTATTCATGTCTTGGCATACAGCACCGCGGCAAATGCCTTCTTTATTTTTAATGATTTTGATGAATTCCCAGAATTCGTATTTCTTAACAGCACCTTTTACTTCCCAGGCACGAACTTGTTCGTCAAGCGCGTAAAGAAGTTGCTGACCGGTAGTGGAACCAGAAAATAAAGTACGTTTGTTTTTCTGACCGCCGAAATTACGAAGGTCCATTAAGCCTTCAGCTGTACGAGTAAATGGAACACCCATACGATCGAACATTTTAATCAATTTAGGAGCGGCTTCGCACATGCCTTTTATTGCAGTCTGGTCGGCAAGGAAGTCACCACCATAAACAGTATCATCAAAATGTTCATAAGTGCTATCATTTTCACCCTTTGTATCCATACAAGCATTCATACCGCCTTGTGCACAAAGGGAATGAGAACGTTTTACCGGGCAATACGAGAATAAATCAACTTCGCCGCCGGCTTCGCAAATCTTTAAAGTAGCCATTAAGCCGGACAAACCGCCGCCAACAACTATAATTTTCTTTTTCACTCGGGTTCTCTCCTTAATTTTTAATGTAAATAACTAAGTTAGGATGCAAAGGCAATCGTGGCCATTACAGCAACGATTGACAGTACCGCGCATAATCCCCAAGCAATCTTGTTCGCAAATGCCTGAGCGCGAGGACCAACTGTTACACCCCAAGTAATAGACATTGTGAAAAGACCATTGGTGAAGTGGAAAATCGCTGCAACAATACCGATGCAATATAGAACCAGCACAATCGGGTTGGATAGGTAGCCATGCATTAAATCGTAATTAATAGGTACACCGCTGCCTTTAAGCATGATACGCAGATATCCTACGTGCCAGATGAGGAATACTGCAAGATAAAGAGCGGTCATGCGCTGCAAATAAAACTGCCAGTTGCGAACATAACCATAATCACCCTGATTATTTTTAGCATTAAAGGTTATGTACAGTCCATAGATTGCATGGAACAAGAAAGGAATAGCGATAGCAAAAATCTCAAGCGGCAGCATAATTTCGGCCGGAATAGCTGCAAGTTTGGCAACTGTTGCATCAAAGGCTGCGCCGCCTCCTAGTACAGTTGAGATCGAGAAGATATGCTCTAGTAAGAAAAAACCGATAGGAACAAGACCTGAAATCGAATGAACGCGCCTGATATAAAAGTCAAGATTGTTGTTCATGCTTTTACCTCCTGTAATATTCGGCGGATATTAATCGGAGCCGCCGCCTCCCTGCCAATCTGGCAGCCTAATTTTTGCTTGTCTTATATCTAGCCAAAAAAAATAGCATCTGTCTTAATATTATGAATGCGCTTGGCACTATAACGAGGATCTAATACGCAGTAAGCAGTATTTGAACTTTAAAACAGATGAACGACAATAAGAATTAATTAAAGTCTGCGATACGGTTTTTGACCTTCTTCGTAAAAGTTATTTCCTTCACTGTCGACAACGACTATTGCCGGGAAGTCTTCTACCGTCAACGCTGCTATAGCCTCAGGGCCAAGATCGCCATACGCCAGTACTTCGTACTTTTTAATACACTTTGAAATCAGCGCTGCAGCTCCGCCAACAGCGGCAAAATAAACAGCACCATGTTTTTTCATTGCATCTACTACCTCTGCGGAACGTGAACCCTTGCCTATCATGCCTTTCAAGCCTTGTTCAATAATCTTAGGAGCATAAGCGTCCATCCGGCCTGAAGTAGTAGGGCCAGCCGATCCAATCGGATTGCCTGGTTTTGCAGGCGTTGGTCCCAAATAGTAAACAATTTGATTAGTTAAATCAACTGGTAATTTTTCACCGCGATCTAAGGTTTCAACCATACGCTTATGCGCTGCATCGCGAGCGCTATAGATAACACCGCTTATAAGTACGCTGTCACCTGCTTTAAGCTTACGGGCCGCTTCATCAGTTAGCGGTGTGGTAATGCGAATTTTTTCTGCCATCACTTTACACCTCCTTACAGCTCAATCTCAGCATGCCTTGTAGCGTGGCAATTTATATTTACACTTACAGGCAATCCAGCAATATGCGTGGGATACCATTCAACGTTTACAGCAAGCGCTGTTGTGGTACCACCAAGCTGAGGTCCAATACCAGTTTTATTAACCATTTCTAAAAGTTCTTGTTCTAATTTAGCATACTCCGGATGCGGATTGCGCACTTTGATTGACCGAAGCAGTGCCTTTTTAGCTAAGATTGCTGATTTTTCCATTGTTCCGCCAATACCAACCCCAATAACTGTCGGCGGGCATGGGTTCATACCGGCACTTTGAACAATATCCAATACTGCCTTTTTAACTCCTTCTACGCCGTCAGCAGGAACAAGCATTTTAAGCCCGCTTTTGTTCTCACTGCCGAACCCTTTGGGAGCAACTTTAATTTTAACTTTGTCACCGGGAACAATATAAGTATGGATCACAGCAGGAGTATTGTTAGTCGTGTTTTTGCGGTCGAATAGAGGTTCGGCCACTACCGACTTCCGAAGATAACCTTCGGTGTAACCTTTAGCAACCCCGGCATTTACTGCATCTTCGAGATTGCCGCCAACAAAATGCACATCTTGACCGATTTCCATAAAAATGACCGTCATACCAGTATCCTGACAGATCGGCCTATCTTCGTTTCTTGCGATATCGGCGTTTTGCACTATCTGGCTAATTACATCTTTTCCTAGTGGAGATTCTTCTGTTTCTTTAGCTTTGACAAGTGCTTCGTAAACATCCTCCGACAAATAATAGCAAGCATCTACACAGAGCTTTGCCACTGCCTGAGTAACTTCTTCAACATTAATCGAACGCATTTTTTACCTCCTATTACCCACATTCACGTTAATTTTAGCACAATCCAAATAGGTTGACAACCAGTTTTTAACCAGAATATCTAGCTATTAGCTTTAGTTTTCCCGTTGCCGGCATCTTAATGACGGGACTTAACTCGCCTTATTATGTTAGCAATTAGTTTGCCCTCATCTGATATTAAATACAAATAGGTAGAGTCGGGAACCATCCTTCTTACAGTTTGCCAGTCATTATCCCGAATAGCCTGCCTTACTTTTGAGGCACTGATTATTTCCCCGTTAATCGCCAGGCGCGGCATCTCGACTACCTTGATCCCCTTTTGGGGTAAAACCTCCAGCAATGCCTGATTATATGCCCTGGTTATTGAACAGTAGGGTTCACTACCAACGTAGCGGGTAGTTACTTTTAAGGCTGGAGCGATATGACGACTGAAAATCTCAGCATCAAGTCTTGTCTGAGCCAACACCGTCTCATCGCCCCGCGTAAAATACCCAGGAAAAGTCGCGGCCGATACAATATATTTTCCGGCCGGAACAATCACTACATTATTATATTCCGATAATCCCGCTTTAACTAAATCAAGCCGTACCTCAAACGGAAACACTGACTTTTCTTCACTAACCACAAGGACAACCACACCTTGATTTTCAGCGGCCGCCTTGGCTATAACAGCCTTGTGCCCTAGCGTAAAGGGGTTGCAATTTACTACCAGACACGCCCGGTTTTCCGGAGGCAATTTAGCGGCGCTTGCCGATATTTCCCGGCAATAGCTGTCAATTGACCCAAGCCCTGATTCCAAGAGAGCGGCATATGGTTCAACCTTGCCAATCTCTTTAAAGCCGAGCGCGGCAAATAAATGGGCCTTTTCTGGTTTAGTATAAATAAAATAATGGAAAATCCCCCGACGCGAGGCTGCTTTAAGCAAATGACTAATAACCACCGACGTTAGTCCCTCGCCCTGCAAAGAATCCTCGACTGCAATATTCCGAAGAACTTCTCCCATAAACGACCCTGTCGCAATAATAGAATTATCCCGGTATAAGGCCATTGTATACTCGATAGCAGTTTCGTCAAATATGAGATCGAAGTTAGACAAGAATTGCCTAACTTCATTAACTTGACGCGCATTATTGAGATTAATAATACGTTCGTCAAAACCACCCCACGACATATCAGTCCACCACCTGGCGAACAACATCAATTATAGTCCCGTCACGGTACTCAACTACAGCAACAATATTATCACCGGTAACTACCGCATCAGGCTCGCCGGCAATATCTTCGGCCAAAGCTTTCAATTCAGTAATATCTTTAACCAACAATCCCGCCGCTTTCAATTGTTCTTTCAAATCTTCGCGCTGGGGATTTACAGCTACGCCGCGTTCGGTTACCAGTACGTCAATGGTTTCACCCGGTGTTGTAACGGTTAATACTTTGTCAACAATAATCGGCAAACGACCGCGCAACAGATTGGCCACAACAATCGTGATTTCAGCTCCCGCCGCTGCATCGGCGTGCCCGCCCGAACCGCCCATTATAACGCCGTCAGAGCCAGTAACAACGTTTACATTAAAGTCGGTGTCAATTTCAGTTGCCCCTAAGATAACAGCGTCGAGCATATTTACGGTACACCCCGAATTGTATGGACTGGCGTAATAATCAGCACCAATTTCCAGGTGGTTAGGATTAGATCCGATTGATCTGACTGCTTCTAAGTCAAAACCTTGCACATCCATTAGCTTTTTAAACAAGCCCTTTTCCAGCATTTCTACCATATAGCCGGTTATTCCGCCTAATGCAAAACTCCCGGTTATATTCTGCTTCTCCATCATTTGACGGACAAAGTGGGCTGTAGCCAACGACGCTCCACCAGCTCCCGTTTGGAAGGAAAAGCCATCTTTTATCAGGCCGGCAGCTTTTATTACCCTGGCTGCATTATCTGCAATTTTTAGGCCTACCGGGTCTTTAGTAATACGGGTAGTGCCGGAGACTATTCCTTTAGGGTCACCAACACTGTCGACTTTTACAACATAATCAACCCGAGTTTGCGGGATCGAAACAGGCATTAGCGGATAATCAAAAATACAATCGGTGACCGCTATAACATGGTCGGCATATTGGGCGTCAGGAAAAGCATAACCAAGCGAACCGCAGGCTGCGGTACCCTGAACACCGTTAATATTGCCATATTCGTCGGCAGCAGGCGCGGCTATGAAAGCAACGTCAATTTTAAGCTGTCCGCACTCAATAGCCCGCGCCCGCCCGCCATGCGTACGCATAATTACAGGCTTGGCTAAGATGCCGTGTGATATTGCCTGAGCGACAGGCCCTGACATGTAGTTGATGTCAAGAGCGGTAACAACACCGTTTTTAATATGATCGATTAACGGTTTGTGCACCGGAAAAACCGAACTTAGCGCAACTTTTAGATTCTTAATGCCGAGTTGAGCCGCAGTTGCCAATACCATGTTAACAACTTTATCACCATTCCGAAAGTGATGATGGAACGAAAGTGTCATGCCGTCGACAACCGGTATGGCCTTAAATGCTTGTTCTAAACTATTTAACAGCTTGCTTTGACGGGGCCTAACCATCTTTACCTTAGGCGCCCGACGCTCCATATTCGGCGGAGTATTAAAGGCCCCGGCGAAGGGCACTACCTTGCCATAGCCCTCTATTTGCTCAGGTATTTCACGATTAATTGCATTTCTCATATCTCAGCCTCCTTAACCAAGCCCAACAGCCTTGCTAAGTATAGGATACGTTCTGCGCGATTAACAACAGGCGCATCAACCATTTTGCCGTGAAGTGATGCAACGCCTGAGCCTTCGGCTTCGGCCAGCCGAATAGCCTCTACAACCCGCTCCGCCCATTCGATATCATGCTCAGTCGGATTAAACACCTCATGAATAATATCAATTTGCCGCGGATTTATAGCTAATTTACCCTTAAAGCCAAGTTGTTTGGCCATCTCGGTATCCTCTAAAAGTCCTTGCTCATCATTAGCATCGGTGTACGGAGTATCTATTGATTGGATGCCGGCCGCAGCCGCCGCATTTACAATCAACGTGCGGGCTGTGAATATCTCTGTTCCTTGTTTTGTACGATTAGCGCCGAGCACTGCCGTATAATCCTCGGCACCCAAGGCCAGTGCGACTACGCGTTCGTCAGCCTTAGCAATATTATACGCCTCGGCAATACCACGCGGCGTTTCAAGCAAAGCAATCAAATTCACCCGTTTCTGACCAGGCTTTTCAGCCGCTTCAATCAGGGAGACCACTGCTTTTATATCTGCAGCCGACTCTACTTTGGGCACCAGAAACAGGTCCGGCTGACACGGAACAAGGGTTCTTATATCTTCTTTGCCAAAAGTGTCTATGGTATTTATCCGGACAACGGTTTCGCTGCGCCCATAGTTAACATTAAGCAATGAATGGGCTACCAATAGACGCGCCGCATCTTTCTCGCCCGGAGCCACCGCATCCTCGACATCTAAGATAACCGAGTCAGCGCCGAACACACCGCCATTTTGCAGCATTCCGGGATTATTACCCGGAATGAACAGCATTGTCCTTCTAAGATCCATTACAGTACCTCCCCCTTCAGCACTGCGCCCGCCCTGCCAAGCGCTGCCAAAGTACGTGCCTTAATGGTACAATCCAAAGCTCCTCTGTCGACTGCTTTCAGATAGACGTCTTCTATACCCTGCTCAGCTAAAACCCCAGCAAGGGTTTGGCGAATAGCTCTGCCATATTGAGCCATCACGATACTTTCAATTTCAATAACAGTCCCGGAGCCTTCGGCAAGCGGGGAAACAGTAACTAATATATCACTTGATTCGAGGGTGCCCGCCTGGGCAGTCGTTAAAATTATTCCCAAACCTAAAGCCTCCCTTTGAGCCAGTCCTGCTGACTCCAATTTGTGGAAATTATATCGAAACAGCGTAACTTACGCCGGCAAACCCGTCAAGATTTTCAGATAGCGGTCCAACTTGGCCGATAATAAGAAACGTATTGGCCTTTGGATCAAACTTGTATTCTTTGAACAGACGAAAGTTCTCAATGTTCTCAGTGTTTCTAACATGTGTACGAGGACCTGAGCAATCCCACACATCCTCGCCAATTCTGATGTGGCCCTCATCATAATATGATACATTAATACCCTCATCAATTATCTTGTTTACCTTCTTCTCAACTTCGTTAAGGTCAGCCTCAATCAGAGCCGGATACTCAAGTACAAACCCGTGATGAACGTCGCGATGTCCAAATTGTAGGCCGGCACCATAGTCTTTCGTCAATACCATACTTGTAAGGTCCTCAGCAGTATGTGCCATTTTACGGTACCTTAATGTTTTTACAACAACATCCTTGATTTCTTGCGGAAAAGGTCCGAAGACTGTCGGACGAGAAACAATAACTTCGCCGCCAACCCCAATCAAAACTTCGGCGTTTATTCCTAAAGCAGGATAAAGCAGGTCAAAGTGTTCAACAATGACCCGCTTGTTATTCTTGAGCGCCAGCTTTACTGCCTCGGCCAAGACATGCAGTTGCGTAAAAGCCATTTCAAATCTCATATCTACATGATACGAATGGCTGGAAAAAAAACCTTTATCAACATTCTTAAGCAACGGCAGCGGTCTGACATTTACTCCGTCATCATCATTAGTTAGTTCCAGGCCGGGAAACATGCCTTTGATAAGCGATGATTTGCCTGCGCCCGCATCGCCAATGACACCTATCAGTCTGTCAAGCGGTGATAAATAGCGTTCACTGATTTGCTGCCCAAGAACATACATCCGATTACGGCCCCGCGGTGCAAAGTAACTGGCGTACATAAGTTGTTCAATAATTGTTGGTTTCATACTATACCTCCATTATCTGCACCGCTGCGGCCTTGTAAAACTAATAAGCTTTACGCAGTGCCAGAATACGGTTCATTTCGTTGTAGACAATCATTAATCCTTCGTCTACCCCCATGCCCGGTTTGGCAAGCATTTGGTCAGGCTGGGTAGCCATTGCAATGTGTACACATACTTGTGCTGAACGATCAGTCTCATTGCAAGTGCCGCCTTGGTAGGCTCCAATACCTTTTTGTTTGCAATATAGATTGGCTTCAATAATATTGTTTATACCGCCAAGGTCCGGCGTTTTGATTTGCAGCATATCACCCGCATGGTTATCGGCAAACAGTTTGATGTCTTCAAAAGTATTGCACCATTCGTCAGCGACAATTTCAACTTTAATATTAGCCTGATGTACACGCTCGGTAATCTCGGCCAAAATAGCAATTTGTTTGTCGCGGTCCTCAACGTCGACAGGGCCTTCAATCCGTAACTTTAAAGGCGCAGCAGCTTTTTCTAACTTTGCAAAATAGGCTACAATTTTGGCAATATCATTGTCAAATGCCAAGCCGATAGTGCCATAGACATCGATATGCAGCACCGGGTTGTAGTCTTCATCGGTACGAAGCTTCAAAACGCGGTTTTTTAACCATTCAACGTATTCCAACAGCAAGCTGCCGTCATCGCCGAGCTTGGATTTTACATGGTTAATAAGTGCATGTGGCAGTACCTGAGCCTTTTTGATAATCATCTTGTCAGCGTTATCATAACGATCGTCGCCTGATTGAGTAAAGACTGGAATCTCTTTGTCACTAACTTGAGTATTATATTCTTCAGCGATTACTTCGCACATCAATTTATGTTTTGCTCTAGCTACCGCATCAAGAATAGCCTGGGTTACACCATAACGCAGAGCAGTATGAATGCGCTTGCCGGTTTTCGAATCAACCATATTGTCTATTTCTTCGGCCAGCGCTTTAAATGATGAGAGCTCACGACCAACTAACCGCGGCTTTATTTCTTGCTGGATAACCGGAATAAAATCATCAGCCAAGAACAATGGGTCACGCCCGCCGGCACCGCTATATTGCACAGCTGCGCAATCACCATAAGCTACCTGTCCGTCCTCAAGCACAATCATCACCGATACACACTCGCCGGCTTGACGCACCTTCTGAAAGCTAGGAGTGACCGGATTGCCAATGTATGTGAAGCCATCATGCTCAGCACCTGCTTTAATGGCCCGCTGGTCATCAAAATAAAACCCTGTTAGCCCTCTTGAACACACAATGTCTTTTATTTTCATTAAGAACATCTCCTCTTAATTATCTAGGTCTGCCAACAAGGCGGCCTTTTGAAATAGCATATATATCATCAATTACCATTTGGAAACTGGCGATGCGGCCTTCGGCTTTCGCGCGCTCATCCATTTTTATTTTATGAAAATCAACAAGGTCTTGGGTGAACGGCAGATTGCCGGTATCAAACAGTCTTACTGCGCCGGTATTGTCCCGTGCCGGTAAAATCTTGTTGAGGGTATAGTTGCTTGGCGCAAACGGTACATCAAGAACGCCCGCCTGAAATGCTCTAACAGTTCCAATGGCATAGTCGTTCTTACCTAGTTCAAATACTTTATCCAAAATACAACGCGTTTCTGCTTTAATAATTTCAATTTCCTGCTCAACTTCCTTAGTAATCGGGAAGGGCTGATCCAACAGCATGTTAATTGCTTGCTTGGTAGCTCTGAGACCCTGGGCATTAGCTTCTTTCGTCGGAATCCCCAGTGCTTCATGCGGAGTTTTGACAATTACTTTAGTTGCTTTGGACAGAGCTGCCGCTGCCGCTCCCCATGAAATTACCGCAAAGGCTTTAGCCTCGTCTTGCGGGAATCCGCCCATCCACTGATGGAAGACCGTAGTTAGAATACAGTCGTTATAACCATGCTTTGCAAAATACTCTTCGGCCAGCTGCTCAAGCGACTTGATAGCCGCAACATCCTGAATTAAATTACCGCATTGACCGTAACCAAGAGTTATATTTTTGACACCTTGTTCAGCCGCAAGCATCCCTTCGATAATAGCAATAGCATGGGAAATACTGGGCGGAACAAGAGTGCCGGTCAGTGGCCCGAACGGTTCACGGTTGATCTCAATACCATGCTCAGCATACAAACCGACAAGACGGTCAGCATATTGCCAGTCAAGAATTGTTTTTTCCAGTGATACACTCTTTGCATACGGAATGTTATACGAAATTCCGCCGCCCTCATATGAGGTGTAACCGCCGGCCAGCGTTATTTCGGTAAGTAAACGGGCATCAGGGGTGCCATGACGAACTTGCAGCGGAGCATCAACACTTTCTACAACTTGACGGACACCTTTTACCCCATGGTTAACGGCCGGAAAACCGTTTAGCAGCGAACGCCCTGCCCTTTTACTTTCTTCAATGCCGTTCTCGGCTTCTTTATACTGATTTTGCCGGGTGTAACTGTCGATAGTTGTCGGCAAAAGATCAGCCTCACCTTCAGTGCGAAGGAAATTCAATAAATTGATATGTTCATTGATCAAAGCTACACCGGCTCTAGGCTGGGTGAGCGTTTCGCCATTTTTCTTAGCTTTTATTAAGCGTTTTGCAAACTGCCGCTTGGCCGGGATAGTTTCATGATATTTTACCGCTTCCTCAAAATTGACTTCGTCGCCGGTAGGCCATTGTTTAAGTACTTCTTCACGCACAGCATTAAATTCAGCATGCGTCCACTTTTTATTTTTTAATTCCACTGTTATTCCCTCCGCACAATATATTTTTTCATTAGTCGAACAGCTAAATCCGGATATTCTCCACCTAAAAGACCCATTGACGCTAAGATATAATCGCTGTCGATCAGATATTCAGGTTCCTGCGGTTTCAAAATATGCGGAACAGAGTGATCGAACATTATACCGCTGAGAATCTCCTCAGGTTGAGGATTATTGATAATTACGCCACCCGTGCCGACTACTGTCTTTACGGCTGTTAAATCTTTGCCAACTTGAACAAACGCCGGGCCGTATAATGTATAAACTGTCTCCAAGTGACCAGCGTGACGATCGGCGCTAACACTGGTACAGGCCCGCCCCATAGCAATTTCCGTTTTTTCTTCCTTTTCGCCTTTCGGCAGGTACTCAATTTCTTGAGCTACTTTATCGACATATCGGACAACTTCTTCTTCCGGTATCCCGGCATAGCCGGCAATTATATTAGCTCCGGCCGCCTTGAGCAGCGCTCCGGCACTGTAGCGCATCCCGAGGTCACCTTCTACCGTCCGCTTAGCAAACGGTTCAGGCAAACCACGCAGGGCAACATTTGCTTTGGTCGGATCACCCTTGGCTATCGAGTATATATCCGTTGTTGCACCACCAATATCAACTACCATAAGATCGCCTAGCCCAGTTTCATTCGGACCGCCTATTGACAGCAATTCAGCTGCCGTAAGAACGGCTGCCGGGGTCGGCATGACCATTTTATCGACAAACTTGTTGGCTCGGTTGAGCCCTTTGGCTGCGATAATTCGTTTCAAAAATATCTCGCGGATGGTTTCCCGGGCCGGCTGGATATTTAATTCATTAAGCTTAGGCATGACATTTTCAGTATGACGAACTTCGGTCATCGTCTCAGAAAGAATCTTTACTATCGTCGGCGTAACCGATTTATTGCCGGCAACTACCATCGGCACATCTTGGCCTAAGTTTTTTAGCATATTGGCATTATGGAGAATGACTTCTTTATTGCCGCCATCTGTGCCACCTGCCAGCAAGATAATATCAGGTTTCATTGCCGCGATTTCTTCAATCTCATATTCACTTAACTCATTGCCAAATACCCCGAGAATCTTTGCTCCTGCTCCTAGCGCTGCACGTTTTGCAGCTTCCGCCGTGAGTTCCGGCACCAGACCAACGGCCACCATTTTAAGTCCTCCGGCCGCACTCGAACAGCCTAGCACTTTGACGAATTCAAGCTTTCCGGTTTTTTGGAATAAATCCTCAAGAGCCTGATTCAAGCCATCCATGATATCAGTTTCGACTGTTGTTATCCCGCGGGCCGTACCCAAAATAGCCTCGCGCTCAACATCTACTGCCGTGATTTTGGTATAAGTACTGCCAAAATCAATGAGCAATACATTATTCACTTAAAAGCCCCCGCTTTTTAAGATCGCTTCTTAAATCTTCCGTTACTTGATCAGGCAGTGTACCTGGCGCATAAACCTTATCGTAACCCATTTCGGTGAATTTTTTCTCAACCTCGGCGAAATCAGTTTTACCAACTACAAGATTACCGCCGACATAGAGAAGAATATTGCCAATTCCAGCCTCACGGCAGCGATCTCTAAGTCCCCGGCAATCTATTTCACCATGTCCATAAAGCGAAGCTACTAATATAGCTTTAGCATCAGTTTCAATTGCAGCGTTCACAAAGTCTTCCTGCGGCACTAAAACTCCCAGATTAACCACTTCAAACCCCGCTGCGGTAATAGCGTGATTGAGAATTTTGTTACCTACAGCGTGACAATCTGCACCGATAACACCCAAAACTACTTTTACCTTGTTCTCCATGTATTAAAACCCCTTTGCATTTTAAAAATTGGCAGTTCACACTGCTTATTCCACACTGATGATATTCATTTGTATTATGGTTACCCTTTATACTGGCGTAATCAATCTGGCCAGCAGCTGATTTAAAGACCCCTGATCAATCTCATAATAGAAGGGTATTATATCCTGACCTTCTTGCGCATATCGTCGAACAGCATTCTGGCGTTCATCGGCCACCACTATAACGCTTTGCTGCGCAATAAATTTCCGTAGCTGTTCGGGATCATCGGAGTAACAAACTTGAAGGTTAAGCCCGCTAATCATATTCTTGCTCAGCAATGATTCAAATAATTCAAAATAATGACTGCTGACAGCAACCACTCCAACTGTTGTTCCTACTACCAGTCTCGCTAATTTAATAACAGCTTCTAAGTTCGGAACGGCAGCTACAGTAATTAGCTTGGTTTTATCTCCTCCCATTAAATCGGCTACTTCAGATTTGTGTTCAACTGCTGTAACAACAAGATCGCATGCCACCAGAAGTTCTGCCGGAACTTTTCCCGTTCTCAACTCCAGAAGACTAATTTCTTCAAAACTAACATTGACCGTTTGACCAATCTGACTTACATAGTGATGCACATGTTCAGGGGCACAAGCTACAACTGCTATGCGCATACTGCGAACTGCAACAGCTTTTTCCTGAGCCCGTATTCTGACAATAGCAGCAAACTGTTCAAATGAAAAACCCAATTCCTGCGCTTTCGCCATTGCATTGTCAATTAGCCTGAGTAGTCGCTCCCGCTTACTACCGGCGGCGTCTATTTGAAAATCATCGTCTGCAACAGCTTTAACAAACGTCCCTCGGCCTTGTCGAGCCTCAAGCACGCCTTCCATTAAAAGCTCTTTATAGGCGGCACTGACTGTATTCCGGCTTATACCAAGTTCAGCGGATAAATCCCGCTCGGTAGGCAGTTTGGAACCAGGTTTATAATCACCCGCCTTTATCTTTTCCAGAATGTAGTTTTTCACCTGAAGATATATGGGCATCCCAAAACGTTGTAGAATCATATTTACCTCGCATATTGGATTAATCCATTAGTCCAATTACTTTTTATGAATATATTATCCCATATGCGTATTCAAAAGACAATGCTTTTGGGGAAATTTACCTAACCATTTAAACCCAATAAAAGACTTAGGCGCGAACTTTACGCCTAAGTCTTTTATCAATGCTGAATTATTTAAGATTTTTAACGCGGACTACAATTGTTCCGGCGACTTTATCACCAATCCGTTGATTTAGTTCAGTTACCCATACTGAAATTACACCAATTATATAGGCGGCCGGCAAGGCGTCAATAACCCGGAGCACTGTTCTCAGCACAGCTGCCCGGACATCGCAAGGACTTCCATCCAACTTGACCACCTTTAACCCGACTGCCATCTTGCCTAGAGTCGCACCTTTTTTCCCTTCAAACAACACATAGTAAGCTAAGCCCAACAAAGTGCTTAACAATAATCCCGGACCTTCCAACTCAAAACCGCTAGATCCATACGTGCCAAAAACAACGGCAATAATATAAGAAATAGGCAAAAAAACCAAGGCATCAATCAATAAAGCAAGGAACCTAATACAAACTCCGGCCCCTTTTAGTATTTGACGTTCACCTTCCATCTCCAGACTCCCCTCATACTTTATATTGCGGCTGCAGCCATCAATACAATATATGCATTACATAAAAAAAAGCGCCTTTTATGACGCTTATTTCTATAGTAATTCGATTTGGCAGGCGGAAATATTATCTCCATCAATAGTTATAATTCCAAAGGTAGGCTTTTGATTATTAGACGGCAGCGATGCGCTACCGGGGTTAAACAGTAAAGATTCAGCATCTTTTATTAATTCCGGAATGTGAGTGTGACCAAAAACAACGATAGCTGCCTCATACTGTCTTGCCCAAAATCGAAGTTCCGCTAATCCTTGATTAACATGGTAGCGATGTCCATGTGTCAGCCATATCGACAGTCCTTCGAGGTTTAAAAATTCGTCAAGCTTGGTCGGTGCACCGCCATCACAGTTTCCCTTGGCTGCAATCACCTGCACACCGGTTAATCTCTTGAGGTAATCGCTATCCCAGCTATAGTCGCCGCAGTGCAACCAAAGGTCAACTGCCCCCGCCGCTTCAGCTGCCTTTTTTATCGCCGTCATGTTGCCATGTGTATCGCTAATAACACCGATCTTCATCTAAAAAATCCTACCAGCTTGGCCGCCATATTTTTTATGGCGAGACCCCGATGACTTATAACGTTTTTTTCAGCAACAGTAAGTTCTGCAAATGTTTTGCCGAATTGTGGGACATAAAACAGCGGATCGTAGCCAAAACCGCCGTTTCCGCGCGGCTTGTCTAAAATAATACCTTCACATATTCCGTCAGCAGTAATGATTTTGCCATCGTCGGCAGCAAACGCCAACGCGCAGCGAAATCGACCGGAACGATTATCACTCCCTGTTTTCATAAGTTCATCGAGCAGCTTTATATTGTTCAGCGAATCGGTAGCATGCTCGCCAGCATAGCGCGCCGAATATACGCCGGGCGCTCCTCCTAAAGCGTCAACCTCAAGCCCAGAGTCATCAGCCAAGCATGCTTTGCCGGTATGGTGAGCGTAATGACGCGCTTTTTTTTCGGCGTTCTCAGCAAAGGTGCTACCGTCTTCAACAGCTTCCGGAATTTCACCAAAATCAGTTAACGACAAAACTTTCACCGGCAATTCAGCCAACGCAGCGGCAAACTCAGCAACCTTACCGGCATTTTTAGTGGCGATAACTATCTCAATCACCCTTCACGCCCCACCTTCCATGATAGCGGTCCTAAAATATCTTTCTGATAGTCAATCAGTCTATTCACACCGGCTTCACCAATCTCCAGCATGTCATTAAACTGCTTCCTGGTAAACGGGTGCTTTTCACCAGTACCTTGGACCTCAACAAATTGCCCAAACCCCGTCATGACAACATTCATATCTACAACAGCATTAGAGTCTTCTTCATAGCATAAATCAAGCACAGCATCTTCGCCGACAATTCCTACACTAATTGCCGCAAGAAAATCTTTAACTGGGAACGGTTTGGCCGAATCTGAATAAATTTTATCGACAGCATCAACCAAGGCAACAAAAGCTCCGGTAATAGAAGCTGTTCTTGTCCCGCCATCAGCCTGAACAACATCACAGTCAATCCAGATAGTCTTTTCCCCCAACGCCTTCAAATCAACAACACTGCGCAGCGCTCGGCCAATCAGCCGCTGAATTTCATGCGTGCGGCCGGTTAATTTGCCTTTCGCCGACTCTCGGGCGTTACGCGTCTGAGTCGACCGCGGCAGAAGTGAATACTCAGCTGTAATCCATCCTTCGCCAGTACCCTTCAAAAAATGCGGTACCTTGTCTTCAATTGTTGCCGCACAAATAACCTTTGTATTGCCGACTTCTATTAAAACTGACCCCTCAGCGTATTTTAAATAATCGCGTGTTATTTTCACTTTCCGCAGTTCATCTTTATCGCGTCCATCGACTCTTGTCATGGTTACCTCCTAAGTATTGTTTCTTATCGCTATAACTTCTCAAAAACGTCCTGTTGCTTATCTTGGATAAAATAATGGCCATAGCGGCCCTGGTTTCTTGCCTTAATCGTTTCATCTTTGGCTTGTTTTCTGCAACGCGGGCAGGAATCCCGCGGAACAACAGCCGCAAATGCCGACTTCGCCCCAAAACCATATCCTTCGGCCTCTGTCTCGACAGTGAAGTAACCAGAGCATTTCGGGCACACCCGCACTCGTTCACGGCGTTCCTCATTAATGCCGCTGTCATCATAGTATATGCCGCGCCGGCTGACCCAGAAGTCACCAGCCTTCGCTATCGCTTCGCGCCTGAGAGAATCACGGGCTGCCCAAATCCCGCGCCATTTATCGACTATTTGTCTAATATACAAAGTAGTTTTTTCGCTTTGGTTCGGGCAATCTTCAATATGCGGTTCAACAACTTTTCGATAGTCCAAATTAGCCATCGCCAAAATAATGCCAACATTAACATAGGGCAAGGCATCTTCAATCGAATACCCACCTTCTAAAACGGCGATATCGGCCTTAAGCTTATCGGCCAACCGGGCATAACCTTGGGCAGTTATAGCCATATTGGCTAAAGGATCGCTGTAATGGTTGTCCTGCCCGGCTGAGTTAATTACGAGATCAGGTTTGAAATCAGCTAACATCGGCACAATTAGATTGTCAAGTACATAATGAAGACCTTGGTCAGTTGTCCCAGGCGGCAGCGGAATATTAATATTAGAGCAATAGGCGTTAGGGCTGCCCATCTCATCCATAAAACCTGTTCCAGGATATAATGTACGACCATCCTGATGAAATGAAATAAATAACGTATCAGGATCATGATAAAAAATATCTTGGGTCCCGTCCCCATGATGAACATCAGTGTCAACAATGGCGACCTTCTTAATGCCATAGTATTTACGTAAGTATTCCACCATAATTGCTTCAATATTTATTGTGCAAAAACCCCGCGTGCCGTGTACAACCTTCATGGCATGATGACCGGGAGGTCTCACTAAAGCAAAAGAGCGGGCCACCTCGCCCTTCAATACAGCCTCGGCTGCCGTAATTGCCCCGCCTGCCGACACTAAGTGAGCATCGGTAATTAAAGAGGCTATATCAGGCACTCCGAGATGAACTCGCTCAATATCTTGATACGTGGCCAGCCGCGGTCTATACTCGCAGATTTCAGGCATGTCTAAAAGACCCTCTTCCACAATCTGATCACGCGTATATAAGAGTCTTTCCTGACGTTCGGGATGAGTTGGCGTTATTGCCCAGTCAAAGGCCGGGAAAAACACCAGACCAAGCGGTTTTTTGGCAGTCATTCCAATACCCCCTTTGCCCCGCTATCATCAATTGGCATAAGTACACCTGGTTTAATTTGGACACGAGAGCTAATTATCTTACCAGTCGAGTTAAAACCTCTCACTAAATTAAACTCTTCCTGTTGAACAACCTCAACATCTGAGGCGTCTATCCCGACCTGGCGAGCCCGCTCTTGCAAATATTTAACGGCTAATTGATAGGCGTCCGAAAGACTTAGCCTGCGGTTGGCGAGAGCTTGCTTAACACCAAGTTCAGCTACCGAATAATAGCCTTCAGCAGTATCAGCACGGAGCGTAATATCAATTGTCGGGCGCGCAACCGCGGCTCCGACTGCGTTTGCTACCATTGCGCCGTTTGGCACTTGGCAAGGAATCCCGAATTGCTTGGCGATAACAGGCGACAGACCGCCAGCTGCGCCGCCTACTCCAATCAGGGTCTCAGGTTTAAACCGAGCAGCTTTTATAACATCCTCAACCCGGTAAACAGGCTCAGCAGCTTGCTCGTCAATCATATCATTGATAGCTTTTTTGACAATTTCAGCTGCAGTATTCAGCACCGCCCAGGCAGCGTCAGTTAGCGACTGCCCTGGTAAAGCTACTTGAGAAATAGCCTGAAGGGCTCTATTTTTGTCGCCAAACCTAGCCAAACCTGCCACAATCATGGCGTCAGATAAAGCTGGCCAGTTCCCGCCGGCTGCCATAGCCGGACCTTTTCGCATTGGCCCGACTCTTAATTCACCATTCTCACGCCAAATAAAGCTATCGCCGCCTATTCCAACTGACTTCAGGCGAAGCGAACGAATAGAGGTGGGAAAGCCTTTTATCATTGCGCCGCGTGATGAAAATAACGGCTTGCCATTTTCCCAAAGGGCAATATCGGTTGTCGTCCCGCCGATATCTACCGATACTGCTGGACGATCTGAATTATACATTGCCATAATACCTAAAACACTTGCAGCCGGCCCAGTGAAAACCGCCTCTACAGGTAGGGTTTTGGCTGCCGTCAGCGGCATCGTTCCCCCATCGGCCTTTAATATGTAAACCGGCGCACTAATCTTTCTTTGCAACAACGCCCGTTCAACGGCCGCAGAAAAATTGCTAAACTGCCTCCAAACGGCCGCATTAAAATAGGCTGAGTTAGTCCGCCGCCAAAAATTAAGACTGCCCGAAACTGCCGACCCGATTGTTATATGGCTTGGTTTAGCTTCATCTTTTATCCATTCAGCCATCAGTGTCTCGTGTTTAGGATTCCGCACTGCAAACTTACCGACAACGGCATATACGTCGATATCGGCGCTGCGCCTGCAAAAATCCTGGATTTCGGACTTTTCGATTTTTTTTACTTCCCGACCGCGATGATCGATATAACCAGACAATATAAAGGCCGGAGCGGGAATAATTTTGCTAGTGTCAAACCCTGGTCCGGGAACAAGACACAGCCCCACCTTTTCAATCCGGCCTTCGATTAACGCATTTGTGACAATAGTTGTAGAAAGAGCTACCCTTTTAAGCTTTGACTGGTCAATAGCCGGAAGTATATCATCAAGGACATTTAAAATACCTTCCAGAAGGTCGTGATGCGTAGTTTGCCTCTTAGCGCTAGCCAATATCCTGCCCGATGCAATAATTACAGCATCAGTAAAAGTCCCCCCCACATCAATCCCCAGCAGCACATTTATCGCCTCTTTTTCGCTTGATATACTGCACAGCCGATTGCTCCATTCAATTGCGGATGTTTCGGCACAACCACCTTAACTTGGAGTTCGCGCTCAATCAGTTCGCGAATAGCCTTACCCAAGGCAACCCCACCTGTAAATATTATAGTCTCGCTCGCCAGAGCCGTCAGCATCGGTCTAATCCGCTTAAAAATGGTATAGTTGACACCGGCAGCTAATGCCGAAATACTATGACCCTCAACAATTCGGCCGATAAGTTCTGACTCACCAAAGATTGCGCAAGTGGCATTCAATTCGACCGGGTTTTCACTATAGCTGCTCATTTCGGCTAAACTGATTCCCAGAACAGTTGCCATGTTTTCCAAGTAGCGGCCTGTACTCGCAGCACATTTATCATTAGTTTCAAAGCCTACCATTTTGCCCTTGCGCACTTTAATTACCTTGCTATCCTGCCCGCCTAGATCCAGCAAAGTGAAA
This sequence comes from Veillonellaceae bacterium, assembly GCA_012523975.1. Classification (NCBI taxonomy): domain Bacteria; kingdom Bacillati; phylum Bacillota; class Negativicutes; order Veillonellales; family Veillonellaceae; species Veillonellaceae bacterium. The sequence continues at coordinate 7,314 of JAAYSF010000073.1, read as the reverse complement.
TCTTCTAGGCCGGTCTGCCAGATAGCACCTGCAGTATGGGCTTTGAGCTCCGCAATAACTGTCGCGCCGACAATATCAATAGTATTTCGGCCATAACCGGTAGCCGTAACTTGCGTTACCTCACCTATTTCAAGCGCAGCAAAGTCGACTACCATACCCTCGTCGGTTCGTCGACCAAAATTACGATAAAATTCAACGGTTTCATAAACTTTTTCAAACTTTATTTCTTCGCCGTCCATTACTACCAATTTTACGCTGCGACTGCCTAAATCAATCCCGCATCTCATCTAATCACCTCACCGGAGCATTTCTAAGAAACTATCAATTCTAAGCCGCGTCCGCGCGTCAAGCTTGCCCGGCTTGTCACCTTCGATTGTCAGAATAGGGATATCTAAACGTTCGCGAAGAATCATATCCTCAATTTGTCTGAAACAGAAACTTTGAACATAATGAATGATTCCATCAAGGTTACGCCTCTCAGCTTCTTTACGAATGTCGTCTATCCGGCCAAAAACACCGTACGGATATGTGTATAGCCGATATTGTTCAACCACGTCCTCAACCTCATTCGGCATTGCGAATTGCCGCTGCACCTCGTTAAATACCACCCTAGCCCCCATTTGTTCAAGATAGGGGTAAAGGTCAGTAAAAATTGGCGGTACGCCTATGTAACCAATTCGGAGCTCTTCATTAAACTCATCTCCAGCTTCGGCCTTAACAATAAATGTATCAACATCTTTTTCAAAGGTTTCCACATCACCATTAAAATCACTGCACGATACTTGATACAGGTGATTGTGAAACCCGCTTACAGTGTTTTCCTCCCAAGTGAGGCGGTCGATTTCTCTAACTTTGGCCCTTACTTTATCCAAACGCTGCTTTGTCTTTTGGACAGCGTCCCAGTCGGTTCCAAGGACTTTCATAAGCTTTTCCATCTGAAGTTTTAAAAGGTCATAATCCCGGTCAAATGGATAAGCAAACGGTATTGTACTAATACCGGCATGTTCAAAAGTTTCCATCAGAGCATGAGTATTACTGCAGTCGCCTTGAGTAACGGCTAGCACTTTGTCTATATCAGGACTGTTTACAACAACAGAATATAACCCCTTTATCCAGCCGCAGATATTTCGAGGATAACCGGCGTCCTCGGCAGCCTGCACATGCCGCTGCGCGCCTTCGTCCCCAATAAAAATATTATTAATATCTATAGGAATATGACCGGCGGCCAAAATTATTTCAACCGGCACCGTAGTTGTTATTCCAATGCGGGCCACGTATTACTGCCTCCTTGCAATCTTCTAGTTTAAACAATAAAGAGGATAGTGTTATTCTATCCTCTTACGTAGTCATTTAACCCAAAGCTTTAGCCTGTGCTGCTGCCTCAACTTTTCCATAATTTTTGATAATAACGATAGGCGTCCTCTGAGAAGCATTGCCAAAGGGATTATCAATGAGGATCTGCGCCAACCTTTCGGGGTCCAAACCAGATGAAATCCCCAGCACTGCAGCCCGTTTAAGGTCATTAACATCGGCAACCGCTGCGCCAAAACATCCCAAGCGGCTTTTGATCTCTTCAGCTACTCCGTTAGGATTGTCCGGACCGTATACAATATGTTTATCAAACGGCGGCATTGTACCGGTAACATCATCAATCAGGGCCGCTTGTCTGCCGGCCAGTTCGTAAAAGACGCCGTCTTTACCAATAATCTTAGCTAAAAAGCCCATAATCATGGCAAAAAACACCCGCCATTGACCCTCTGCATTAATTGCGGCCTGCATGCCGTAACAGCTAGATAAACTGCCCTTCTGCGGTACAAACCGGCACATAACCTTAGCTAAAAAAGACGGTTTTAATTCTTCCGGTCTAGTAGCCTGCCCCTGTGTAATTGCAACAACACTTTCTGCTACCGACACAATATCATCGGGACCAATATCATCTTGGGCATATTCTATAATTGCGTCAACAATGTTATCTTCTGGAGTTAAAATCCGGGTACGTACCGGTTTAAGTTCTAATTCTGCCATGACACTACCTCCTGCACCGATTCTATACGGCGCGTTTTAAGCCTGCTGCTTTTGCTATTTCCTGCGACTTCATGACTAAGCGGTTTTTGGTAATATACCATTCGCTGCGTGCAACTATTTGGTACACAATATCAATGGGCATGTCCACCATTTGGCCGAGAGCTTCACGGATATTCCCGTTTTTGGCGGTTAATTTAACTGTAACAATAACAGCCTGACCAGTCGTCTTGGGAACAATCAAAGCCTCAAAGTAGCCGTCGGTACGTGGAGCTGTCTCAAGTTCCAAGCGTGAGTTTACCTCTACGCCATCATACTGCTCATACGGTAGAAGATGACGGGTATAGGCGTCCATAATTGTACCATCTTGTGTTCCTTTGTTTACAAACGGAACCTTGCACGAAAAAGTTGCTGTATTTTCCGTCATGTCTACAAGTGTAAACTCTGTGCGCTGGTCGACTAAGAATTCAAACTCGGCGTCGCCTTGACGGACTATATAAATCCAAACTGAGAGAACAACCACGACAACCAGCACAATTAAACCAAACAAAAACTCCACGACAAATCCTCCATATACACCAATATAAACTACAACTAAGAATTATACCAAAAATTCCCCAAATTTTCTAGGTCTTTAACGAAAATCTTGCAGATTGACCAACCTAAAGCTAACAGCTGTAGTATCAAATAGATGTCCTGCCATCCGTGCGGCTTGTTCAAGGTCGGACGAAAAGCATAATTCTACTGAACCTTGCCCTCTAGCCGCCAGCTGATCAGATTTTTTCAAGATTTCCCAAGCGTCCTGAGCTGTTTCACAAGCCGGGTTTATAATAGCCGTACCCTTGCCCATGAAACGGCTGATAACCTCCGTAATAAATGGATAATGGGTGCATGCCAGTATTATAACATCTACCCCTGCCTGCTTTAGCGGTAGGAGATATTCAGCAGCAGCTTCCTCAATCTGCGGTCCCTCTAAAATTCCGCTCTCAATCAACGGCACTAATTGGGGACACCCAACCGCGTAAATCTTAGCATTTGAATCCTGTATGAATAACTCCTTTTCATGTAAGCGGCTGGTAACTGTTGCAACCGTGCCAATAACCCCAATTTTTTTGGTAGTGCTTAGCTTAATTGCCCTTTCTAGGCCGCGATTAACGCCAACAGTAGGAAGTTTGTATTTCTCCTTAACAAACTCATAACTAACTGAGGTCATAGCATTGCAAGCCATTACAACCATTTTTATGTCCTGCGCTGATAAAAATCGCATTATATCATCGGTAAATTCCTTTATTTCTGCCGGAGGCCGCGATCCATACGGCACCCGAGCCGTATCGCCAAAATAAATAAAATTCTCGCCTGGCAGTAAATTAATCAATTCTTTCATTACGGTCAGCCCGCCGATCCCAGAGTCAAACACCCCTATTGGCGCATTATTTCCCATACTGCCGCCCCCTGTATCTTAGTGTCTCTTTTCAATGAACATCATATTCATTTTACAGTAAATTTTTCCAACTTGCTATAATACTCAGCAGGCAGCCTGGTTATTTTTCCATTTGTCGTAAATAGATTCGTCGTTTGGCCAGTTGCCAAAAGAATACCATCCGCTTCCCGCCGCACTTCATAAGAGAAAACCATCTTTACTCGGGAATAATCGATCATTTTGGTTTCGATTAATATGTAATCATCAAACTTTGCCGACGAATGATATTTACAGCTTACTTCTGTTATCGGGAATAAAATACCGCGCTCCATCATCTCAGTCAACAAAATACCCGCTTGCCTTAAATACTCCACCCGTCCCATCTCGAACCAGCGGAAATAATTGGAATGATGAACAACACCCATCATATCAGTCTCAACAAAACGGACTTTTTCTCTTACTGTAATCATAAACTTCACCTTCTATTAAAATTTAACCTGATTTACTTGCCATAGATATCCAGTGAATTCTCGTTTTATTGTACTTATATTTATTTAATATGTCAAAGTGCCGACAGGACCTCAAAAAAGAGCCCGCAGGCTCTTTTGGCAGTTTTTACTCTATAGCAACATATTCCGGACGCGGCAATTTTTGAGGCAGCAATTTATTAGAATCCCCTTCCGAATGGCGTTTATTTTCCTGAGCAGCCTTATTCTGCAAATGCGCCGGGCGAAACATTAAATAATATGCCTCTTTTTCTACAAAGCCGAGCCTTTCCAGTGCTTGCTGCTTTTCAATACCATCACGGTAAATTGTCGTGCTGATTGTTCCTCTCTTATATGCTCGGAGTAATTGAAGAGCTTGTATATAAACCCGTTCACGCAAATATTCATGCTCGGAGTCGAGCATTACATTCATAATATGGGACTGTGCTTTTAAATAGCTTTGTAATTCCAGACTACCGACAATCCTGCCATGCCTTTCGAGAACATACTGCTGCTTAACAATGCCCATCATATAGTTTTTAAACCACTCAAGAGATTTGGTAAACAAGTTTGGATTAAATTCACGAACCTCACGGCGAGCTATTTGATGCAACTTCAGAGGCAGGCTCTTAAGATAAAGCTCGTAAATTTGCTGCCAATCATTATTATTACGCTTGCGCAGCCCACCAAGCCGCGACTTAGCCGTATTCGGCACAGGGAGGCTTTTATCAATATCTTTATCATAATGAAGGATTTGGGCCTTATCAATAAAGCCCAGGCGTTTATAGAGGTTGTAGGCCGGATTGTCTGCTCTTACTTCAAGAATAATATCGTAATTATTACGAGCCGCCCCATCGATCAGTTTGCGCAGAATTAAAGTCCCCAAGCCTTGGCCGCGGTACTTTTTATTTATAGCAATGAAATCCAAATGCAATTGGCCGCGATTAAAAAAGGATACCTGCATAAAGCCTGCAACTTTTCCATCCACCCGGCAAATATAGATACTAAACAGATTTTTAAGCCACAACGAAATACCGCTAAGCGGTAATAGCACAAAATAAAACTGCCGGATTCGATGAATACGCTGCCTAATTATTGCGACGTCTACTTCTTCGCCAAATTCCTTAGTAAAGATCTTTTCTAAGTCATTCAAGTCATGATAACGAACTTTTTCAATACTAATATTGCGTGAGCTTGGCATTGTCATATACTCCCTCACTATTACGCTATTTAACATTAGTATTGACAAGAGAAAAAAAAATAGCCTCCCACTATGTCCCCCATTTTAAAAATCATCTTAACTGCTTTATAATCTTCTGCGCTGTAGCCATCAGCATACAAATTAGCGATATGCTAGCCCACTAATTACTCCACCTTGTTAATCAAAGTAAAAATTAAAGCGAAGCCATAATGGCTCCGCTTAATGTTTGTAGGTAAATTAGTAAGTTTCAACGAATACTTCAAAGTGGGCTGTAGGATGGATACAAGCCGGACATAAATCAGGCGCACCTTCTCCTTCATGTACATAACCACAGTTGCCGCACTTCCACAATACTTTGCTATCTTTTTTGAATACTTTACCCTCGCTGATATTATTCGCTAATTTTACGTAACGTGTCTCATGGCGTTTTTCAGCCGATGCAATCATGTTAAAAGCCTTAGCAATTTCCAGGAAACCTTCTTCTTCAGCAACTTTGGCAAAAGCGGGATAAAGGTCAGACCACTCTTCGTTTTCACCAGCAGCGGCTGCCTTCAAGTTGTCCAGCGTACAGCCTTGAGCAACAGGAAAACCAGCAGTAATCTCAATCATTGCCGGCAGTTCGCCTTGGAATCCTTCGAGTAAAAACTTATAAAATCTTTTTGCATGCTCTTTTTCATTGTCGGCTGTTTCAATAAAAATATTTCTTATCTGTTTATAGCCTTCTTTTTCCGCTACCGAGGCGTAATAAGTATAGCGATTACGAGCTTGGGACTCACCTGCGAATGCTTTGAGCAAGTTTTCAGCCGTTTTAGTGCCTTTTAAATTTTTCATTTTCTTCTCCCCCTAATTATATATATTCTAGATAAATTTAATCCTTTTCTAAAAAATCCTATCCATTGATAATATTACCATATAGATAATTATAATTCAAGTTCAAAATTGCATTCAATATTATGGTCGTCACAGTTAAACTATGCTTTTACTTATGCATCATAAATTGTGAATATGACTGGCGGCAAAAAAAGAGCCCGCAGGCTCGTTTTAATTACCCTTGATTTTAAAACAAACAATTAACACAACACAGAGAGATAACAGGCTAGCTACTCCAAAACTAATGATACAAAGTCTAATCGTATCCATAGCGGAGGCCTCCTCTCTATTCTTCTGTTATTTTAATTGTACTATTTTCTGTATATTCTGTCAATTGTAGAGATAGCTCTATCTTCTTGTATATTGTATAAAGCAATACGTCTATTTGAACCTCCAGTTTTTTACTGCCCGGATTTGATATTCTCGTTCTGGTCAAACTAGCATTAGGAGGTGATTCTTTTGAAAAGTTCCGACGGCTACGGCGAAAAACTCGGCTACAAATTACCGCACACCGTTAAAAATAGGAGCAATGAGACGCCACCTATTCAGAAAGATGTCTATGCAAAACAAGAAGAACAATTTAAATAGTGTTGCAGAGGTGGTCAATTAATGACATATCGAAATAATAGCTCATATCTAAAGTTCCGAACTATTTCAAAAACCACCAATCAGCTAATGTCTGCCGGAAAAGATATGGACTTTGCAATCGCTAAAAATAAAGAGAAAGTATTTTTACGAGACAATCCTGCCATCAAATCAAACCAAAATGTTTATGATTTCCTTTCAGATTAGTCCATAATCCAACCTCTCTCAACCCTGTATTAGCAAAAAACCGTCTGCCCTAAGACAGACGGAAAATCGGGAGGTAATCTATATCAACAGAGTAGTTACCCCACTCTGAATTGACTATGGTTTAATATTAGCTGATAAATTTTAGAATTAATTTAGAATTAAATAGAAGAAACCGACCCCAAAACCTTATCGACAGGTATTGAGGTCGGTATTCTATTATATTTCTTTAACTAGGCCTCGGGCTCAGCGGGTTCGGGTGCAGGTGCAGGTTCAGTAGTCATTTGACCAATCGAAAATTTCTCTTTATCAATATTTGCATTAACACCAGCATAAATGATATTACTAACATTTACAGCTATGCAAGAACCTTCAGGAAACTCTACATTTACCCATTCAATTCTAAAACCACCGTTGATTTCTATTTCTCGCAGACTTACCGATTCAGCGTCCTTTGTTAACTCGAGCAAGATAAAGTCACTGCCGCAAACACATTTTTCTTTATGGTCCTTATGATCATCACATTT